>JALZHR010000354.1 GCA_030860665.1 Acidobacteriota bacterium | reverse complement strand
AATTCTCCCACCCACTGACCTGCAAGCGTGTCTTTTTGTTTGCCCCAGGACGGCGAGCCCAGCAGCAGAAATACGGTTAAAAAAAACAATAGCTGTTTCATAACTATTTACCTCAACATAAATTTTTAATCTCTGAATCTCTTTAAAACCAACCAGAGGGATTCGCTTCAATACAAGCTTTAACGCTTAATTGCAGCATTTATGGTTTAATCAAAAAATATGATGAACACGGCTCGGCACAAATATTCAGGAGCTGCTTCATAAATTGTCAGTTTTATGCCTTTCAACCGAATATTTGTGAAAAGCTCCGCTGTAGTACAGAAAAAAAGCGATAAAAGTTTCAGTCGGCGTGAAACGCGGAAACAGCTTCTTTTCAAAATTCATCCGGATTTATTTGTATTGATTTGTAAGCTTCTAAAGCGCGTTCCTAAGTTAACAAAGCGCGTTTGTAAGTTAATAAATCACGTTTGTAAGTTAATAAATCACGTTTGGAAGCTTCTAAATCACGTTTGTAAGCTTCTGAATCACGTTTGGAAGCTTCTGAATCACGTTTGGAAGTCACCAAATTCAATCCGGAAGCTTACGAATCACGTTTGCAGGCTTGCAAATTGCGCTTGAAGCCTTCCGGGAATCATTTTGCATTAATTACGCCGCCTGTCGAGCCAGTAAACCGCATTCAGATAAATGCCCGTCAGCGCCGACAGGCTCGTTAGAAGCGAGAACACGACTAAAAGCGTCGTCTGCCAGCTTCCGGCGAAAAAATAAAAATGCGCCTCGCGGAAAAACCGGGTCTTCCACGTCGGCGGCTTCGACCATTGAGCTTCGCCCGTTTCGGCGTCGATAAAAATCGAATCCGCGCCCAGACCGCCGATTGATTGATACTGCGGTCTGCCGTCCTTCATCAGCAAAGTCAGCGCGGTCGTCGGCAATTGTTTTCCGGCAAGCTCATACGCCTTCCGCATCGCTTCGGCGGGCGCGATTTTTACGCGCGAAGCGTCGATTTTTTCGATTGTTCCGCCTTCGACCGCATTCGGCAAAGCGTATAAAAAACCGCTCAAAGCCCAAGCCAGAACCGGAATCGCGGCGAAAAGCCCGAGCCACAGGTGCAGTTTATAAATCAGTTTCCGCATATTTTTGAAACCACAGGTTAACACGGCTTCGCACAAAAATCAGGGAAAGGAAATTCTAAATTGCAGATTGTAAATTATAAATTAATTCGGATAATGATTTCCGCGATAATTTACAATTTAGAATTTAGAATTTCGCTTTCGATTTATCGCTGTTTCTCTGATTTTTGTGCGAAGCCGATTAACACCGGTAAAACGCGAGCGGCGTGATTTCAAACGGGCGGGCGGTTAAAATCCGCGCGCATCTGTGTTAATCTGTGATTTCATTTCTTTTTGTAAAACTAGGAGATTTTCTGGAACAATGAGCAATCAACCGACCGTCGCCGACATTTTCCGGCGCGCAATGGAAATCAGGCAGGCGAATCCGAACGGTTCTTACAAGGACGTTAAATCGCAGCTCGTCAGCGAGTTCAGCGGCAATCCGTTTCCGCCGACCGGCAGCCTGACGATTCCCGAACTGGACAACATCGCGCCCGAGGAAGACTGGACTGCCGGGCTGCCGATTGTCCTGCGCGGCATCCAGCTCGAAGACTGGAGCGAAGTCGCGCACGGCATCATCATCAGCCTCGAACAGGTCGAAAATTACGTGAAAGAATCCGGGCGCGAGGACGACCCCGAAAAAGAATGGCGCAACCGCCACAAAGGTATCGCCGAAGCCGAAGAAAAAAATCTGAGCAAATGGATGCCCGAAGAACTGCTGGCGGTCGCGCGCAGAAACGTTAAAAAGTGAGAAAAGCAGGTGATAGGTGATAAGTGATAGGTGATAAGGAAAAAATCCCGATTTCCTATTACTTATCACCTATCACTTATCACTTATGATAAAAATCCTGATAATCGAAAACGAAACGCTCGTCCGCATCGGCATCTGCACGATTCTGGAAGGCGAAAAGGATTTTGAAATCGTCGGCGACGCGCGCGCGAGCGACGAAGGCTTTCGCCTGTTTCGCGAGACGCGCCCCGACGTAACCTTGATGAGCCTGCGCCTGCCGGAAGCGTGCGCCGTCGACGAAATCGAAAAATTTCTCGCCTTTGCGCCGAAGGCGAAGATTATCATTCTCGCCTCGCGCGCGGGCGACGGCGAAATCAATCGCTCGCTGCAAGGCGGCGCATACGGCTATATCCTGCGCAGCGTTTCCGAAAGCGAGTTAATCAAGGCTATTCGCACGGTTGCGGCGGGCAGAAAATATATCCCGGGCGAGATTGCGACGATTTTAAGCGAAAATCTCGGTCAGGAAGCGCTGACGCCGAGCGAGCAGCGCATACTGGAAATGATTGTCGGCGGGCGGTCGAACAAGGAAATCGCCTCGGAACTCGGCATTTCCGAAAACACCGTCAAAACCCACGTCAAAAACATCTTTGAAAAGCTCGCCGTCTCCGACCGCACCTCAGCCGCCACGTCCGCCATCCGGCGCGGCTTGGTTCGCGTCGACCTTTAACCCTCAGTCAGAACCGCCTGCGGTAGCGGGCGGTTTAACGCGGTCAGCTTTAGACTCTAACGAAACAGAAGCTGATTCAAATGCAGAAAGTAGAAACTTAAATGCAGACGAGGCTTCATCGGCTAATCTTCAACCGCCCGCTACCGCAGGCGGTTCTGACTCACCCGAAAGTATGAGAAAAAATTCGCCTTCTCTGATGATTTCAAAGCGAACGTTATCCGCTATTCTAAAAACATAGAATTTTAGAGTAGAGGAAAAAGCAATGATTAAAATCAGACGAGCAAACGAACGCGGACACGCCGACTACGGCTGGCTCGACACTTATCACACGTTTTCGTTCAACACTTATTACGACCCGCGATTTATGGGCTTTCGCGCCCTGCGCGTCATCAACGAAGACCGCATCGCAGGCGGCGAAGGCTTCGGCACGCACGGTCACGCGAATATGGAAATCATTACCTACGTTACCGAAGGCGCGCTGGCGCACAAGGATTCGACCGGCGGCGAAGAAACTCTGCGCCCGCACGAAGTCCAGCGAATGACCGCCGGAACGGGCATCCGGCACAGCGAATTCAACCCGTCGCCGACCGAAAGCACGCATCTCTACCAGATTTGGATTCTGCCGGAGCGCGAAGGCTTGACGCCCGGCTACGAGCAAACTTATTTTCCGCCGGAAGAGAAAAAAGGAAAACTGCGCCTGGTCGCCTCGCGCGCGGGCGCGGACGGCTCGGTGAAAATCAACCAGGACGTTTCGCTCTACAGCTCGATTCTTGCGGCGGGCGAAGAAGTTTCGCACCGGCTGGCTGAAAATCGCTACGCGTGGCTTCAGGTCGTCAAAGGAAAGCTGGAAGTCAACGGCGAAACTTTGAACGCGAGCGACGGCGCTGCAATCAGCGACGAGCGCGAGCTGAAAATCAAGGCTCTGGAAAACGACACCGAGTTTCTGCTGTTCGATTTAAATTAATCGGCGGGAAATTCCAAACCGGGATTTACGGGACGGGCAGGATAGATTCGAGCGATTATCCTGCCCGTCCTGTAAATCCCGGTTTATTTTTCCTACAATAATTTTATGAAGGCAGTTTACGTCAGCGAATTCGGCGGAATCGAAAATCTCGAAATCCGCGAGGTCGAGAATCCGCCGCAGCCCGCCGGGAAAGAAGTTCTGGTTAAGGTCAGAGCGGCGGCTTTAAATCGCGCCGACCTTTTGCAGCGGCGCGGTCTTTATCCCGCGCCGAAAAATTTTCCCGAAAGGATTTTAGGTCTCGAGTTTGCGGGCGAAGTCGCCGCAGCGGGCGAAAACGTTTCCGGTTTTAAGCCGGGCGACCGCGTTTTCGGCATCACGGCGGGCGGCGCGCAAGCCGAATTTCTCTTAACCGGCGAAAGCCTTTTGGCGCGCATTCCCGAAAATCTGAGTTTCGCGGAAGCCGCCGCCGTGCCCGAAGCGTTTATTACCGCGCACGACGCCGTTTTTACTCTGGGCGAGCTGAAAAAGGACGAAACGCTTTTGATTCACGCCGTCGGCTCAGGCGTCGGTCTTGCCGCGCTGCAACTGGCAAAGGCGCGAAACATCAAAACAATCGGCAGCTCGCGCACCGCCGACAAGCTCGAAAAATGCCGCGAGTTCGGTCTTGACCAGGCGATTCCGGTTTCGGCGGCGGCAGAAACAGGTTTTGCGGAAATCCTCAAAGAAAAAAATCAGGGCAAAGGCGTTGACGTGATTCTGGATTTGGTCGGCGCGAAATATCTTCAGCCGAATCTGGAAAGCCTGAATTTAAAGGGCAGGCTGATTTTAGTCGGGACGATGGGCGGCGCGAAAGCCGAGCTGAATTACGCTTTAGTAATGTCGAAGCGTTTGAAAATCATCGGCACGGTTCTGCGCCCGCGTTCGACCGACGAAAAAGCCGAAGCCACGCGGAAATTTGCCGCAGAAGTCGTGCCGCTCTTGGCGAAAGGGAAAATCAGACCGAATATCGACAGTGTTTTCAGCCTCGAGCAGATTCGCGAGGCGCACGAATATCTGGAATCGAACGCGAGCTTCGGAAAAGTCGTGCTGGAATTTTAAAAACCGAAGGTTCGTGCCGGAGTTTTAAAGATAAAAGCCTTCTTTTCGCCGCTGCCGCTTATTCGTCTTTCGCCGCTTCCGGTTTTCTCTAGCCGGCGTCAGAAAGCGCAGCGTCGGAAACGACGCCGGAATAGCGCCGACCGCTGCGGATGGCGATTAATCGCTTATCGATTAGAGATTCCGCCGCAAAACGATTGCTACTGCCCGGCAAAACGGCTCGCGGCTTCGTCCGTCACGATGCACAAGCCCGCGACATTCTGTTTTTGCAGCTTTTCCAGCCAGCCGCGCGCTTCCGCGTAAGTCAAACCGTGAACGGCGACCGATTCAAAGCTCACGACTGACCAGCACGGCTCGTTCAGCTCGCTGCCGCCGCCGCCGGAAACTTCGTTTTCCGTTTCGGTGTTGTGCGCGCCCGCTTCTTTCTCTTCTTCAGATGTCATTTTCGTCATCTTTGCGCCTGACTCTAACATAATATCCTTTTGATTGTAAAAGTTTTAACCGAGTTGCTTTTTCAGAAAAGCGCCTGCCTGCCGGTTACCTCTTCGGCGCGGTTTAAGTTATAATTTTTAACAAAATGAATTTCGCGGAAACAATTTTTCTGACCGGCTTTCCCGGCTTTATCGCCGGAAAGCTCGTCGCGCGGCTGGCGCAGCCGGACACGCAGTTTTTTCTGCTCGTCCAGCCGCCGCTCGTTCCCAAAGCGATACACGACGTCAAACGCATCGCGCTGGAAAAAAATGTTCCGCTCGAAAACTTCGCTTTGATTGAAGGCGATATTACGCGGGAAAACCTCGGAATTCCGGACGAGGATTTGGAAACCGTGCGCGGCGAGACGACGGACGTTTATCATCTCGCCGCCGTTTACGATTTGGCGGTTCCGCGCGAAATCGCTTTCAAAGTCAATGTCGAAGGCACGAAAAACGTCAACGCGTTCGTCAAATCGCTGCCGAATCTGCGCCGCTACAATTACATTTCGACCTGCTACGTCGCCGGAAAACGGCAGGGCGAGATTCTGGAAACCGAGCTGGAACACGACGCCGGTTTTCGCAATTTTTACGAAGAAACGAAATATCTGGCGGAAATCGAAGTCGAAAAGCTGAAAGGCGAGCTGCCCGTGACAATTTTTCGCCCGTCGGTGGTCGTCGGCGATTCGCGAACGGGCGAGACGGCGAAATACGACGGAATTTATTACCTGATTCTGTATCTGCGAAAGTTTCCCGCGCTGCTGCGTTTCGTAAACGTCGGGAATCCGCTGGTCAAGCTCAATCTCGTGCCGGTCGATTTCGTGGTCGAGGGAATCGCGGCGCTCGCCGGAGATGAAAACGCCGTCGGCAAAACCGTCGCGCTCGCCGACCCGAATCCGCTGACGACCGAGCAGCTTTTCGAGGCGATTGCGCAGGCGATGACCGGCAAAAAATCTTTGATTAAACCGCCGCCCGCGCTGGTCGAGAAATCTCTGATGTTGCCGGTCTCACCGGCGATTACGGGCTTGCCGCATTCGGGCGTGCCCTATTTTTTTCTGTCGCAGACCTATAATACGAGCGTCGCCGAGCGTCTGCTTGCCGCGCACGGCGTCGCGTGCCCGAATTTCGCGTCTTACGTGAAAAACCTGCTCGCCTTTGTCGAAAAAAATCCGAGGCTGTAGAAATCTTTACAATCGCCAAAGCATATTTTTCGCCCGCCGCTACATCATATTCAAAACTTATGCGAAACTTTACGCTTTTGTCACGAGTTAAATTTCTGTTTCCGGCGCTCGGCTTAATCTTCGTTTTTTCGACGACGAGCCTTTTGGCGCAATCGGGAAACACGCGCCAGGCGCAGCCGACACCGACGCCGCCCGAACAAATCGAAAGAGTCGAAACGGAAGAAATCCGCGTCAATATCTCGGCTTTCGACGTCAACGGAAGATTCGTTCAGGACCTGCGTCTCGAAGATTTGGTGATTAATGAGGACGGACGGCTGCATCAGGCGACGAGCGTGCGCCGCACTCCGGCAAACGTTCTGATTCTGCTGGACGTCGGCAATGAAATCGCGTATGCGAAAAGAAGAACGGCGACCGCGGCGGCGGCGAAAGGCTTGGTTGCCGCCCTGCACGAAACGGACGCGGTCGCCGTGATGCAATACGGCGATAAAGTCGATATACTGTCCGACTGGACGAAAGATAAAGCGTCCGTTTTAAACGCTCTGGACGATAGAAAACTCGGTTACGGCAAACGCTCATCATTTAATCTGGCATTGACCCGAGCGGTCGATTTTTTTCGCGAAACCCCGCTCGAAAATCGTCATCTGGTTTTAATCAGCGACGGCGTTGATACTTTTAACGATTTGCGTTCGAGAAATCAGGCGGTCAGAAACCTGCTCTCGTCCGACATCAACGTTCACGTCATCAGCTACACAAAGCTTCAGCAAAACGCGATTCTGCCGCCGAAAACCTTGAAGGGCAGCGGAACGCGACCGAGAACCAACCTGCCGCCGGGCGCGGAGATGCCGGTTCACGGCACGACGCCGACCTTTCCGGTCGCCACCATCAATCTCGACCGCGCGATGATTCGCAAACGGCAGGAGCAAATCGCGCAGCTGAAAACCAGCGAGCAATTTCTGACGACGATTGCCGAAGACACGAACGGCGAGATTTTTCTGCCGGAAACGGTCGAAGAAATGGTTGATAAAACCGCGCAGCTGGCGAAAAACATCGACTCGCAATATGTCGTCACCTACACGCCGAAACGCCCGCTCGGCGAAGCTGACGACGGCGAAGTGCGCCTTATCGAAGTTTCTGCCAGACGCGCCGGAGTCGCCGTGCAGGGTCGCCGAAAGCTCGTCGTCGTAAACAATAAGAATTAAGCACGTTCGGTTCAGAATGCTAAACTATTTCTCCTCTCTCTATTTTTATCTTGACAGATGTTAGAATTAGAATTATTCTAAATCTAACTTAGAACATAATGAGCGCACCCGAAGTAAATATCAAAGATTTAGGTTTGACCCGCCAGCGCGAGGTTGTTTTGCAGGTTATTCGCGAGGCGGAAGAGCACCTGACGGCAAACGAGGTTTTCGACCGGGCTAAGCAGCTTTTGCCGGGCATCAGCTTTGCGACCGTTTATAATTCCCTGCGTTTTCTGAAAGAGGCGGGGCATATCGCGGAAATCAGTTTCGGCAACGGCGCGAGTCGTTTCGATTCGATGACGTCGCGGCACGACCACGCCATCTGCACCAGATGCGGGAAACTGGTCGATATGGAGCTTGATTTGCCGGTCGAGCTGGTCAGACTGGCGGCGGAATATTCAAAATTCAAACCCGAATCGATAGAGCTTACTTTGCGCGGATTATGTCCTGGTTGCAGCAATACTTAAATTTTTAACAGAACAAGGAGATTTTTTTATGGCGACAGCTACTGGAACAGCTTTCGAAAATACAACTGCGCCGACTTTGGCTAAAGTCGGACAACGGGCACCGGATTTCAATCTGCCTTCGACGAAGAACATCGAAACGCTGGCGGAAAACGTCAAGCTTTCGGATTACACAGGCAAATGGTTGATTTTATTATTCTATCCGCTGGATTTCACGTTCGTCTGCCCGACGGAACTGACCGCTTTTTCGGACAGAATCGACGAATTGAACGGCATCGGCGCTGAGGTTATCGGCATTTCGACCGATTCGGTTCACTCGCATCGCGCCTGGCTGAAAACTCCGCGCGAGCAGAACGGCGTGGAAGGGTTGCAATACCCGCTCGCTTCGGACACGGGCGGCAGGCTGGCGGCGAAATACAACATTCTGGTCGAAGAAGAAGGCATCGCGCTGCGCGGGCTTTTCATCATCAACCCCGAAGGCATTCTGCAATACGCGGTCGTCCACGATTTGAACATCGGACGCTCGGTTGACGAAACGCTGCGCGTCCTGCAAGGCTTGCAGACCGGCGGATTGTGCGCGGCTGACTGGACGCCGGGACAGGAAAATCTGAAAGTATAACTTTCGGAAGCGAGCGGTAAGAGACGAGAGAACAGCGAGCTATTCTTCTTTCGTCTCTTATTTTTTATTCAAAGGAACATCAGCGAGGGAGAAAGTAATTTATGGCGAGCGAGCAACGGGAAGAAATGCCCGCAAACGAAAACAACGGCGAAAATCAAGCCAGCGACAGTAACAGCAGCAATATCGGCAGCGACCGACCAATCTTGACCAACCGTCAGGGACATCCGATTTACGACAACCAGAACAACCGAACGGTCGGCGACCGCGGTCCGACGGTTCTGGAAAACTATCAATTTCTGGAAAAAATCACGCATTTCGACCGCGAGCGCATACCGGAACGCGTCGTTCACGCGCGCGGCGCGGGCGCGCACGGGTATTTTGAAGCCTACGGGACAATCGGCGACGAGCCGGCAGGCAAATACACGCGTGCTAAATTATTACAGGAAAAAGGCAAGCAGACGCCCGTCTTTATCCGTTTTTCGACCGTCATTCACGGCGGTCACTCGCCGGAAAATCTGCGCGACCCGCGCGGCTTCGCGATTAAATTTTACACCGAAGACGGCAACTGGGATTTGGTCGGCAACAACCTGAAAATCTTTTTCATCCGCGACGCCATTAAATTTCCCGACCTCGTGCACGCCTTCAAGCCCGACCCGGTGACGAACCGGCAGGACCCGCGCCGCATTTTCGATTTTATCAGCCTGATGCCCGAAGCGACGCATATGATTACGTGGCTGTTCAGCCCGTGGGGAATTCCGGCGAGCTATCGCGAAATGCAGGGCTCGGGCGTCAACACCTACAAGATGTATAACGCGGCGGGCGAAGCCGTTCTGGTCAAATTCCATTTCATTCCGAAAAACGGCTATCGCAATCTGACGCAGGCGGAAGCCGATAAAATCGGCAATTTCAACCACGCCACGCAGGATTTATACGAAGCAATCGAGCGCGGCGATTTTCCCGAGTGGGAAATGTGCGTGCAGGTTATGTCCGACGACGAACACCCGGAACTGGACTGGGACCCGCTCGACGCGACCAAGATTTGGGACGAAGATAAATTCCCGATGCTGCCCGTCGGGCGCGTCGTTTTAAATCGCAACCCGGTCAATTATTTCGCCGAAGTCGAGCAGGCGGCTTTCGGCACGGGCGTTTTGGTTGACGGGATAGATTTTTCGGACGACAAGCTTTTGCAGGGGCGCACGTTTTCATATTCCGACACGCAGCGTTATCGCGTCGGTGCAAACTATTTGCAGCTGCCGATTAACAAGCCGAAAAAACACATCGCGACGAACCAGCGCGACGGTCAGATGGCTTATCACGTGGACGGCGTCGAAGCCGGAGAAAATCCGCACGTCAATTACGAGCCGAGCTCAAAAGGCGGCTTGGTGCAGGCTCCGAAGCCGGAAGGCGTCATTGACCACAAGCCGTATGTTTCCGGTCACGTGACGCGCCAAACCATCAGCCGCACGAACAATTTCAAACAGGCGGGCGAGCGCTATCGCTCGTTTGAAGACTGGGAGCGCGACGATTTGATTAGCAATCTGGTCGGAGCTTTGAGCCAGTGCGACGGCGACATACAGGCAAGAATGGTCAAATACTTTACCGAAGCCGACGCCGATTACGGACGCCGCGTGGCGGAAGGCTTGGGAATCGCTCCGCCGCAGGAAACTGCTCAGGGCGCTTAATTTTTTACCGGAGAAACTCTCTTAATCTAATTTGTTGAGAGGATTTCTCTTTTAAATAAAGACAGCCTGCCCGCGAAACGGCGCGAATTATATTTTTTTAACTCGCTCGCGCCGGTTTGCGGGCAATAAATAAAAGTTAAACCGATTTTACGATATTTATAAACTTATACTTTGCGAGGTGAATTATTATGCCGATGAGAATTGGAGACGCTATTCCGTCATTTGAAGGCGCGACCGATTGGTTGAACGAATTGCAGGAAACCGCCGACGACTACGTCAGCGGTCAGCCGACGCTCGTTTATTTCTGGGCGACGAGCTGCGGAATCTGCAAGGAAAATATGCCCAAGCTCCAGGAATTAAAAGCGAAATATAAAGACAAAGGCTTGCGCACGGTCGCGATTCATATGCCGCGCTACGAAGCCGACACGGAGCTGGAAAAGGTCAAAGCGACGATTCAGCAGCACTGTATCGACGACGTTTGCGCCGTCGATAACCAGCACAAATTAAAGGAAGCTTTTCTGAACGAGCAGGGCTGGGTTCCGGTTTATTACCTGTTCGACGCGGACGGAAAGCTGAAATCGCGCGCGGCGGGCGAATTCGGCGTCGGCGTTCTGTCGTCGGCGCTCGAAAAAATGTTTCCCGCACAGGCAAGCGAAGCCGCCGCTTAGCTTATAGGAAAGATTGAGCGCGATTCTGAATGGGCGCGCCTTAAAAATGCGAAACGCGGAACGATGAATGCAGAATGCGGAAAATTCATCGTTCCGCGT
>JALZHR010000330.1 GCA_030860665.1 Acidobacteriota bacterium | reverse complement strand
CGATTACTCCGAGTTGTTTCGCGTCCGGATTCAGCGCGACGCTCGCGCCGTTGACGGAAACGCCGGAAACGGTCGAGAGATTTTCTTTACCCTTGATTTTCCGCGAATCCAGAACAATCAGCGGCATCGAATCGAGAATCTGAAACGAACCGGCGGCGTTTTCGCCCGCTTTCGCCGCTTCGCCGCCGCGCCCGTTCAGGTGCAGGTTGACTCTTATTTCGAGCGTGCCTTTCATCGCGGGCGCGCCTTTTTCAAGCGTGATGTTTAATTTATAACGCACGTCCGAGTAATGCGCCGCGCGCCATTTCGCCAGCGTCTGCGAAACGCCCGGCTCGATTGCGGGCAGCGTCGGCGGCTGAGTCTGCGCGAAAAGAGAGATTGTCATAAAGGCGAAAAGAAACAAAACAAACGAAAATCTTGAAAACATAAACATATACGGTCTTTCTGCACGGTCAAGCCGTCTCCGCGCGGGCTTTTCAGAGTTTTGCACGAGCAATTGAATGATTTGCACGAGCGGTTAAGCGCTTTGCACGAGCAGTTGAACGGCTTGCAAACCGGGTTTTCCCGCTTGCGCGAGCCGTTTCCCTTTTCACTGACGGGCGCGTCGAATTCATACATTAGTTGCCGGAAGCCGCTCAACTGTTGCGCGGCGGGCAAAAACAAAGGGCAGTCGCCTTTTGCCAAAGCCGCTGCCCGAATGTCTGTCGTATTTGCCCGCGAAATTACAGATTGAAATTAAAGTTTACAAAACCTTTCGCCTTGACCGGCTGCCCGTCTCTGGTAAACGGCTTGAACCGCCATTTCCTCAATGCGTCAGCCGCGGCGCGCTGCAGGAGCGACGGACCGGAAGAATTCTGCACGGCGGCGACCTGTCCCTGCTCGTCAATCGTCACTTCGACTTTGACGACGCCCGTCATCCGCAGAGTTTTCGCCTGCGGCGGATAAATCGGATTGACTTTCTGCGTTGCGTATTCGACCAGCGAACCGACCTGCAAAGGCGAGTTGTCGCCGTCCGCTTTCGGCGTCGTCGCATTAGTGTTCTGCGCTGTCGTTTCGGTATTCGTATTCGGAGTGTTGACGCGACGCTCTCTGGTCGGAACTTTCGGCGCGTTGTCGGCGGCGTTCGGATTCACGTTCGGCGTCGGTTGTCTTTCGGCGACCGTTTCCGACGGTTTGGTCGTTTCGGGAGCGGTTACGGATTGTTTCTGCTCGGGAACAGGCTCTAATCTGACGTTATTATTTTGCGCCTGCTCGGTCGTGTTTCCGGTTCTCTGCGCGACCTGATTGGAAGTCGGAATCAGGTTCGGCTGCGTTTCCGTTTTCAGCGGCGCGCTGGTCGTCGTCGTCGGAGTCGAATTCGTGTAATTCGGCTGATTTGAAGCGACCGTGCCGGTGGTGTTGGTGCTGTTGTTGGGGCTTTCGATTTCGTCGCCCGCCGCGTTTAGAACGGTGCTGCGCGAGGTCATCAAGCCTTCGCGCGCGTCGGCGACTTCTTCCTTCCAGCGTTTCGCGTCGTAATCGTCGCGAGCCAGCGCGATGCGCGCGTTTGACGATTCTTCGACTAAAGCGAAAGCGTCGGAGGCTTTTTTCTTGTCCGCGCTCATCGTTTTCGACTGCGCGATGACCATCTCGACGGTTTCGCGCATTTTTTCGACGTCGGCGACGGCGTCCGGCGTCAGATTCCGGTCGTTCATCGTCAAGCCGAGCGATTTATAGCGTTCCTGCTGGCTGCGCGCGCCTTTGACGACCTGCGCGGCGACGGAGAAATAATGCTGCGCGGCGTTCGGTTTATTGGCGGTCTGCGCCTTGTAAAGCTCGTTTAAAAAAGCCTGCGCGCGTTTGTAATCGCCCTGTTCGAGATAGCAGTTCATCAGCATCACGTTGACGACGCTGTGAACGGTCGGGTCGTTGATTTCGCGGCGGATTCCTTCCAGCTCGTAAATCGCGGCGTTGTAATTTTTGACGGCGATAAAGGCTTTCGCCTTCGTCACGCGTCCTCGCATCACATCGGCAGAAGTGGTTGACTGCGCTAAAACTCCAACAACACTAAATAAGACCAAGAAAACGACAGCACCTAATAGGCGGACGTTTAGCGGCATTTCGGTTATCCTCCTTCTGGGTTTCATTAAAAAGCAGCGAACTGGCGTTCACATTTACAACAAACAATCCTTTAATTATGCCTCTTTGGAAGCGTTTGAGGCAAGTTTTTGAAATCTTGCCGTTTAATTCGATAAACTCTTGATGATTTTTTGGCGGTAAAGGTTTGCGTCTTTCTTTATAGCATTTTCGTCGAGCGTTAGCAAACGTTTCTCGCGCATTACGATTTTCCCGTCGATGATGACGGTATTCACATCCTGCGCTTTGGTCGCGTAAACGAGGTGAGAATAGTAGTTATAGAAAGGCGTCTGGTGCACGCCGTCGAAATCGACGAGCACGATGTCGGCGCGTTTTCCGGCTTCAATCGAGCCGATTAAATTTTCCAGGTGCAGGGCGCGCGCGCCGCCGACGGTCGCCATCGCAAAAGCCTGCTCGGCGTTGACGGCTTTCGGGTCGTTCGTGTAGAGCTTGTGCAGCTTCGCCGCCGTGTCCATCTCTTCCCACATATTCAAATCGTTGTTCGACGCCGCGCCGTCCGTTCCCAAGCCGATTCGGACGTCGGCGCCGAGCATCTGCGGAACGGGCGAGACGCCCGACGCCAGCTTCATATTCGACTGCGGATTGTGCGCCACGCCGACGTTCAGCGATTTTAAAATCTGAATCTCGTTCGGGTTGGCGAAAACGACGTGCGCGGCAATCGTGCGGTTATTCAAAAAGCCGATGCGGTTCAGATATTCGACCGGGCGCGCGCCGTATTGATTGGAAATGTCCGTCACTTCCTTCTGCGTCTCGGCGACGTGAATCACAATCGGCGCGTTCAGACGGTCGGAGAGATTTTTTATCGCCCGCAAATGGTCGGTCGTCAGAGTGTAAGGCGCGTGCGGCGCGAGCGCCGGCACAATCAACGAATGATTTTTCCATTTATTGACGTATCTTTCGCTGTAGCGCATCGCATCTTCGGGCGTTTTGTTGTCGGCGACGGGAAATTGAATAATCGTTTCGCCCAGAACGCCGCGCACTCCGGCTTTCGCCGTCTCGTCGGCGATGGCGTCCTCGAAATAATACATATCGCAATAGGCGGTCGTGCCGCCGCGAATCATTTCCGCCAGCCCGAGCCGCGTTCCGGCGCGCACGAAATCTTCCGTCACGTTTTTCGCTTCAGCGGGAAAAATATATTTCGTCAGCCATTCGTTCAAGTCCAAATCGTCGGAAATTCCGCGAAAAAGCGTCATCGGAATATGCGTGTGCGTGTTGATTAAACCGGGAATGACGACTTTGCCGCCGGCGTTGACGGTCTGCCGCGCGCGCAGATTTCTCGTCACGTCGGCGCGTTTTCCGACCTCTGCAATTTCGCCGTTGCGGACGACGACCGCGCCGTCCTCAATCACGCGGCGCTGCCTGTCCATCGTCACGATTGTGCCGCCGACGATTAATAAATCGGCGTCCCGGCTGGAAACGTTTTTTCGCGGCAAAGGCTGTCTCTTCTGGGCAAAGATTGACGACGGCGGAAGGATTAAAAGAAGCGAAACAAAAGCGACAAATAAAATTTTCAACTTTTCCATAGCTGAATTTACTACATTTTCGAGCGAAAACGCAAAGTAAAGTTTCACCGCGAAGACACGAAGAACACAAGGAAATTCAAATGAGATAAAATAATTCTCTGTTCGTGTTCTTTCGCGTTTTTCGCAGCTAATTTTCCTTTGTGTTCCTTGTGTCTTCGCGGTGAAATCTCACTTCAAAAACTTTGTATCGAAGGCGCGCGGGAGCAGTTCTTTCATCGTCACGGTTTCGGTTTTGCCGTTCAGATTCGAGAAAGTGACCGGCACGTCGCCGCAGAATTCCCAGATGATTTGACGGCAGGTGCCGCACGGCGGCGTCAGTTCCTGCGTGTCGGCGACGACGGCGAGACTCGTAAATTCCTTTTCGCCCTCGGAGACGGCTTTCCAGATGGCGACTCGCTCGGCGCAGACCGTCAAGCCGTAGCTCGCCGATTCGATGTTGCATCCCTGGTAAATTTTTCCGCCCTTTGTTCTGACCGCCGCGCCGACGCGAAACTCCGAATAAGGCGTGTAGGCTTTTTCGCGCACCTCGCGCGCGGCTTCGACTAATTCCTGTAAATCTTCATTCATAAAATAAACTTATCACAGAAAGAAAACAGCCCGCAGATAAACGCGGATAAATGCAGACGAGAAACGAGCCGAAATTCGGGATTTAAATCTCAAATTGCAGGCACGGCTGGGTTTTCCATCTGTGTTTATCCGCGAATGTCCGTGGACAAATTTTCTTCTCTTCTTAATCTCTCACGCACCAGACCGCAGAGCAAATCGACGCCGATGTCGGTCTGGCTGCCTTCGGGAATAATCACGTCGGCGTGGCGCTTTGACGGCTCGACGAATTCGTAGTGCATCGGGCGAATCGTGTGTTCATACTGCCACAGCGTCTGCTCGAACGACCGCCCGCGCTGCTCGATGTCGCGCCGTAGCCGGCGCATCAGGCGGATGTCGCTCGGCGTATCGACGAACACCCGCACGTCCAGCAAATCCAGGACGCGCGCTTCGGCGAAAATCAAGATGCCTTCGATGATGACGACCGGCTTCGGCTCGATGTGCTCGGTCTCGTCCCGGCGCGTGTGCGTCACGAAATCGTAAATCGGCATCTCGATCGGCTGCCCGTTTTTCAGGCGCTTCAGATGATTGACAATCATATCGCTGTCAATCGAATCGGGATGGTCGAAGTTCGCCTGCCGCCGCTCGTCGAGCGGCATATCGCCGAGATTTCGATAATACGAATCCTGCTCGACCAGAACGACGTTTCCCCGCCCGACCGCTTCGAGAATCTTTCGCGCAATCGTCGTTTTGCCCGAGCCTGTTCCGCCGCAAATTCCGATAATCATAAAAAGGTTTCAAACAGAATAGTATAGTATAGACCGAATTATAAAATAAAAATCAAGCCGGTTTCCTTTATACTCGCTTTTCGCCTGCCGCCGCTCACCGCGTTTTAATTCAATTTTGGAATAATTCTTTTTAAAAGCTCTTTAAAAATCGCCGCCACGCGCGCGCCCGTTTCCATCACTTCTTCGTGATGAATAATGTCGTCGCTCATTCCCGCGCCGAGATTCGTGATGCAGGAAACTCCGAGCACCTTTATCCGCTGATGCCGCGCCGCAATCGCTTCCGGCACGGTCGACATCCCGACGGCGTCCGCGCCGAGCAGCCGTATCATCCGAATCTCCGCCGGAGTCTCGTAACACGGACCCGACAGCCCGCAGTAAACGCCGCGCCGCAAAAGCTGCTGCGCTTCCTTGTCGATTCCCTGTTCGACTCTTTCGCGCGCCAGTTTCAGCGCCTCGGCGATGGCGATTTCCTGGTATTCGATGTCGTAAACCTCGGTCATATCGGGAAAGCGTGTCCCGAAGCGCTCGTCGTTCGCGCCGCGCAAAGGGTTTGCGCCCATTAAATTGATGTGGTCGCGAATCAGCATCAAAACGCCCGGCTTCATACTCGTGCGGACGCTGCCCGCCGCGTTCGTCAAAATCAGACTTTTTACCCCGAGCAAGCCGAAAGTACGCACGGGCAGAATAACCTGCTGCATATCGTAGCCTTCGTAATAATGAAAACGCCCCTGCTGAACGGCGACCGGAACGCCCGCGACCTCGCCCAGAACCAGCTGCCCGGCGTGCCCTTCAACCGTCGAGCGCTGAAAATTCGGAATCTCTTCATACCGAATCCTGACCGCGTTCTCCAAATCCCCGGCAAACGCGCCCAGCCCGCTGCCCAAAACAATCGCGACCTTTATCTCCCTGTCGTATTTCGAGCGAATAAAATCCGCCGCTTCCCTTGCTTTTTCGTAGCTCATAAAATTATCGACTATCGATTTTTTTCTACAAATTATTTTAGCCTGATTTAAGTATTGAAGAGCTTTTCCAAACGATTTCCGGTTTCGTCTCCCGCTTGCCGGCAGCTTGCGGGATTCTCCCGCGCAACGCCGTTTTTTTTTGAGAATAAAAGTTTTATTTGTATTTATCCATCAGTATGAAAGAATTGGCGACTAACTGAAACAAAGGTCTGTTTTTATTAAATTCCTTAATCGTTTCGTTCATTTTATCTTCGGTATTACCGATTGCAAACTGAAGAAAAACCATCCGGTTTTCGTATAAGGTGATATAGGAGAGCGTCCGAACTTTCAATCTGACATCCAGGCGCTCGGCGACCGTGTCGTAAACCAGCATTGCCCCTTTCTGCCCTTCCCAGACAATCGGCTTGCTTTCAATAACGACCACGTCTGCCGCTGCGCCGACCAGTTCTTTAAGTCCTGCGGGAGAGAATAAAGCATCGATGTGCTTTTGCGTGATTTTCATTCCCGCGGGCGGCGTAAATTCTCTGATTTGCAAGCCCAGAGTCGCATCTCCGTATCCGTTTTGTCCCCTGAAAAACTGAACGATATTCGGTCTGTTGCCCTCTCTTGCCTTCCAGCTTGCCGGGATGCTGATTTCTACATCCAAGCCCTTCGCTTTCGGATGCTCCGCGGTTCTGTATTTTTTGGTATAGCCGCGACTGAATTCGAGCGCCGGGTTAGCTTCAAATTCCGGGTGAAATGACAGAAGAGTTTCCCTGTAGGGCGATTCGATTTCTCCTTTCGCTCTTTCCCTTACTTTATTAATGAATAAAACCGAGTCCGCGACGCTTAATTTATTGTTTTTATGAATTTCATTAAGCTTATTGATTCCCTGCTCGTGAATCTCGTCCAGTCTTGTCCCGAGAATCTTTCGCAGAATGCTTTCGATATTTTCACACGATTTGCCGATTGTTACTTTAAATTCCGCTTCCGCTCTGGTTACCTGAGCCTGCAATTCGGGAAAAGTTCTGAAAATTCTCTGTAAATCAACCGCCTGTCCCACACAAAATCCGTCTGCGGCGACTAATTCCAGGAATAGAGCTTTCGGGTCATTACCCGGCTCCTGAGCCTTTACGGGAAAGCTGAGGAAAACTAAAAACAGCGGCAACAGCAGCAGTAGCAATAACGGGGAAATATATTTTTTAAGCATTGGTTTCACACATCCGAAAATTTTAATTGCATTCGACTTCCTCTCTGTCGAAGCCGGTATACGAGCATACATAGTTCATCCGAACCACCTTCACGAAACATATTTTTGAAAAGCTCGTGTTATTTCTCTTTCCGATACGGTATGCCGAGCGATTTCGGCGCGCGCGACAAGCCGATAAAGCCCGCCAGCACGATAATCGTCAGGACGTAGGGAATCATCTGTATGAACTGCACCGGAACGTCGCCGCCCAGAAACTCTTTTAAAAATCCTGAATTCTGAATATTAATCGTCAGCGCTTCGGTAAAGCCGAAAAACAGGCAGGCGACGAGCACCGGAACGGGTCGCCATTTTGCCAGAATCAGCGCCGCCAGCGCGATAAATCCGCGTCCCGCCGTCATATTGCGCGTAAAGAGCGACGACTGACCGGTAGAAAGATACGCGCCGCCCGCCGCCGCCAGCACGCCGGAAATTATGACGGCGATGTAACGCAGGCGAATGACGCTGACGCCCGCCGCATCAGCCGCCGCCGGGTTTTCGCCGGTCGCCCGCAGGCGCAAGCCGAAAGGCGTTTTATACAGTACATACCAGCAGACCGGAACGAGCGCGAAAGCCAGAATCGTGGCGATAGTAATGCGGTTGAAATATTC
>JALZHR010000327.1 GCA_030860665.1 Acidobacteriota bacterium | reverse complement strand
CTGTTATCCGTGCTAATTTTCTTTCTGCTGCTTACCGGTTTGTTTTGAATGATGAAAATTCTTTCGTTTCTGACTTTCGTTTCCGCCGTTCTGACGATTTATTTCGATTATCAGGACAAGCGATTCGTGTATCTTTTCAAGCCGCTGACGATGATTTTCATCATCGCGCTCGTTTGGTTTTACGGCAACGGAAGAAAAGGTTTTTACTGCTGGGCGATTCTGGCGGGTTTCGCTTTCTCGCTGGTCGGCGACACGCTTTTGATTAATCCGCAAAACTTCGTTTTCGGGCTGGCGAGCTTTCTGGTCGCGCACGTTTGCTATATCGTAGCGTTTTTTAAGGCTGGCGAAGGGAAATTCAAGCCGGTTTCGCTGGTCGCTTATCCGGTCGGCGGGGCGATTTTTATGCTGGTTTCCGGCGGCGTCCCCGAAAATCTGAAGATTCCGGTCGCCGTTTACTCGCTGGCGATTTCGACGATGCTCGGCGCGGCGATAAACTTTTATTTAACGCAAAAAACGCCTGCTGCGCGCTTCGCGCTTGTGGGCGCGGCGTTTTTCGTTTTGTCGGATTCGCTGCTGGCTTACAACAAATTTAACGGCGGATTTTTCCTCGCCGCCGTCCTGATTCTCTCGACCTACTTTTTCGCGCAATGGCTTATTGCGCGCTCGGTGTGAATTAGCCACAGAGGGCACAGAGATTCTAAGAGAAATGAAACCACAGATTGACACGGATTAACACGAGATAAAAACAAAGACGGATAAGAAATGGATTTTATCAAGCCGCGAAGCCTGCTTTTATCCTGTCAATCCTGTTAAATCATCTTGTGTTTATCTGTGTCAATCTGTGGTTTCATTTCTCTTTCTCTCTTGTGCTCTCTGCGGCTGAAATTTCTTATTTTGAAAGCGCGATATACTCGATTCTCCGGTTCTGGAATTTGCCGTCTTCGGTATCGTTGGAAGATTTCGGCTTCGATTCGCCGTAGCCTTTCATTTGCAGAATGTCGGCGCTGACGCCGAAATTTATCAGCGCGTTTTTGACGGCGTTGGCGCGGTTTTCCGAAAGCTTCTGGTTGTTGGCGTCGTTGCCCACGTTGTCCGTGTGACCGCCGACTTCGATGACGACGTTCGGCGGCAGCTTTTTCATATAGCCCGCCGATTTTTCCAGAAACTTCAGGTTATTTGGCGGAATGTCGTATTTTCCGCTGGCGAAGTTGATGATATACAAATTCATCGCCCGCAAAAGCTCGTCGACCGTGAAATTGTCGCCGAGCTTGTCGAGCGCATCGTTGGCGCATCTTTCAGCCTTTGCGAAATCGCCTTTTTTGATGTTCCCGCATTCGTCTTTCGGCGGCTCGACTTTCTGCTGCTTCGGTCTGCTTTTGGCGATGACTTCGACGATTTTTCCGCCGTCCTCGCCCGTTATCTGCTCGGCTTCGTAGGTGAAATTAGGATGGCGGATTTCGATTTTGTGCGCTCCGGCAGTCAAGCCCGAAACCAGAATGTCGCCCGTTCCCGAAGTGTAGCCCCAGCGTGTGCCGTCCACGAAAACCTCGCTCTGCGGCTGCGCGCCTTTGACCAGAACGTCGTAACCGTATCTTTTCGAGAAAATAAAATACGCGCCGACGATGACCGCGGCGAGCAGGAAAAACAACGCCGCGACGCCGCCGAACCAGACCCACGCGGGCGTGCCGGATTTCTTCGCGGCGGGTTTTTCTTCCGCCTGCGGCGATGCTGCGGCGGGCGCGGTTGCCGTTGTCGCTGCTGCGGTCGGCTGATTGACGTTCTGATATTTGGCGCGCTCGGCGTCCGGCAGTTGAATATAGGGCGTGGTCGCGCCAAAGTCAGATTGTCTCGGCGGCGCGCCGAAATCCTCGTGACCGCCGCCGCCGCTGCTGCCGAGATTGATGTTTGCCTGCGTCATATCCCAGCCCGACGAAGGCTGCTGAGGCTGCTGTGGAAACGGCGTCTGCCCGGGCATAAAGGTTCTGCCGAAATCGTCCTGTTGATTGCCGCCGCTGCCGCTGTTATTGCGCGGAATATTGATGTTGACCGCCGTTTTTCCCCAATCGTCTTCCGGCGGCGATGAACGCGGCGGCGAAGACGACGGCGTCGGCGGCGGAATGAAATTGAAGTTGGTTTTTTCCCAATCGCTCGTGTAATCGTCTTTCGGCGCGCCGCCGCCTGATGAAGAAGACGACGACGATGATTCTTCTTTCGGCAAACGAATATACGGCGTCGTTTTGGAAAAATCGTCGGGCGGGAGATTTTTCGGGTTTTTCGGGTCGTTCACAGTGATGCGTCTCCTTACAACAGCCAGGACTTGACGGAAAAATCGCCAGCCTTTTGCCGTGCTTCAAAGCTAAAACACGCGCGGGGCGATGTCAAGAAAGACGAGTGAGCGGTAAGCGGTAAGCAGTGAGCGGTAA
>JALZHR010000314.1 GCA_030860665.1 Acidobacteriota bacterium | reverse complement strand
GATGCTCGCCCGCGCCAGCCGGCTGACCTGTTCGTAAAACGATGCGTCGTCGGTTTTTTCCGTGAAATCGCGCTGGAGATAAAGCGAGAAAGTCTGGCTGTCGAAGACGATTCTGCCGCCGCCGCTGTTCGCCTCGGATTCTTCGGCGAAAATCGCGTCGAGAACCTCGTCGCGCGGCTCGCGGCGAAAGCGGTAAATCAAAGCCTGGCACGACAAAGCGTCGTCCGCCTCGTCAAACTCGAAGCCGACAAACGATTCGCCGACGCGCGCCTGAACGAATTTCTGCTCGTTAAACAGCGACGCCTCGCTGCCGAGCCGCCTGAAAAAACTTTCCAATTGCCGTTTTGCCTCTTCCCTCGTCATAAAAAAAAACGCTCGCTCAATCAAATTTCCCGCGCCGCGCCTGTTCAAACGGGACACGCTCGGGCAGGTAAAATTTCTCCAAACCGTGCGAAAAAAACGCTTTGCCTTCGCGAAAATAATGCGTCACGGCGTCGCGCCCGGGGCGGGCAAACGGGTTCAGCCACGAGCGCAAGCCGAAAAACAGCGGCACGACGTCGTTGCGGTTGACGTAGTGAACGTATTGCGGACCGTTGGGATAACGCCGCGCCGCGCCGCCGAAGGTTTCGACCTTGACGTTGTTCATCAGCCGTTCAGCCTCGCGGCGCGGCATTCCGTCTTCCAGCATCAGGCGATTTTTCACGTCCTGCAAAGCGCGGCTGGTGATAATCGCGCCCTGGCTGTATGCCAGCAGGTGAACGTCGCGACCGGCGCGCAGCTCGTCGTAAACCGTTTCAGCCAGCGTATCGACCGCCGGATTTCTGCCGATGTCGAGCTTGTCGCCGAGGCTTTGCGCGATGTCCGCAGCGGGGTTTTGCGTCGCGTTGTGAATGCCGACGACGCGTGAGCCGGTCTGGTCGGCTATCGCTTGCAGGCTGACAGCCTGCCTGCGGACGTCGGTGTTGATTCCGTTGACGTAAATCAAAGTCCCGCCGTTTCTGACGCCTCCGCGCGGCGTCACGGCGGGAACGTCGCCGAGAGCCGTCTCGGCGGAAAAAGTCCGCCCGCCCGCTCCGACGAAATGCCCGTCGAAGTTCGTGTCCGGCGGCGGCGACTGCGGATTTCGATTTCTGACGCTGAAGGCGTTGATTTTGGTCGAAAGCCCGGCGCGCGAGGCGTAAACGTCGCTCAGGCTTTCTTCACCTGACGACCGTTTGAGAAATGTTTCAAACGACGGCTTTTTCGTTCCCGAATCGACTCGCGGCTGAAGATTGCCGCCGCGTTCGAGCGGATTAATCGTCTCGCTGCGGAGGCTTGCCGCCGATGCCGCGTTAATTTCTAAACCCATTAATCTTCTCCGGATAGATTATCGGCAGAAAACCGCTAAAGTTTCCGAAAATTTTTGCGCGGCGCTCAAATGTCGTCGAATAAACCGGCGGGAAGGAAACCTTTTCGGGAAAACGCCGATAATATAAACAGGCGACGGGCGCGTTTTTGCGGGTTCAGGGGAAATTATCGTTTAACAAACCCGTCGGATTAAAATATAATCTTCGTGTCAGGCGAGAAAGTTTGAGGTAGAAAAAGCAATGTCGGTCAAGAAAACAGGCTCGCCGCTCAGCAGCGGCTCGGAACCGTTAGAGCCGCTCGGCTCGAAAAACGAGCTGAGGCGCAGCGGCGGCAGCGGGAAAGTCGAGAAAAATTTCGAGGCGGCGCTGGCGGAAGTCGCCGGGCAAATCGAGCAGACCGGCGCGAGCGGCGAGGCGAGCGCTCCGGCGCGCGGAGCGCTGAGCCGAATCGCTTCCGGCTCCGACCTGAACACGCCCGAAGGCGCGATGCAAGCCGTCCGCGAATCGGCGCGCTTTCTGGTCAACGCGCGCCTCGACGACGAGCTGCGCGATTCCAGCCAGGGCAAAAAAATGACCGACGATTTAAGCGAATATATCGCCAGAGACCCGTTTATGCACCGCAAAATCCTCAATATTCTGCATCGCCTGAAATAAGTCGAAAACGCTTCGCGTTTTCAATGCAAAACGTAAAATGCAAAATGCAAAATATTAGGATTTAAGATTCAAAATTGAATTAATCCTTCCATTTTGCATTTTGCACTTTGCATTTTGCATTTATAAACCTACGGTCGCCGACCGATGTCGAAGCGGGCGCGGACGCCGTCGAATCTTCCGTCGGCTAAATCGGCGACCCAGCGCCGGATTACTGAAGCGTCGGCGTTGATGTGAATGTGCGCGCCGCTCGAATTTCCGGTCGAGCCCTGCCCGCCGAGGTTCTGCCCGTAGGAAACGTTGTCGCCCGTGCGAACGTTGAGCGACTGCAAATGCCCGATCATCATAATCTGCCCGGTGCGCTCGTTTCTAACCACGACTTTATTGCCGTAACCGTCGTTTTCGTTGCCCGCGAACAAAACCCTGCCTTCGAGCGGCGACGGGACTGCTTGCCCGAAATTGCTCTGTCCCGGGCGCGTCAGAACGATGTCGCGCGCTTCGAGCCGACGCGTCAGGCGCAAGCCCCGCATCACGTAATTGACCGATTGATAATCGTGATGCGCCTGTAAATCCTCGTAGCCGTCGGCGAGCCGCGCCGGGCGATGCCCGGTGCTGTAAACGTTCCAGCGGCGATATTCCTTCACCTCGCCGTCATTGACCGGCGGCTCGTTTTGCGGCGGGTTGCCGCCGTTGTTGTTGTTTCCGTTCGCGCGCGGCGACGCGTTTTGCAGGGCGCGAAACGTGTCCGGTCCGTAGATGCCGTCTCCGGTCAAATCGTGGTCGGCTTGAAAACGCCTGAGCGCGGCTTCCGTCCGCGGTCCGAAAATTCCCGGTCCGGTGTTGACCTGCGCCCGCGTCAGATAGCCGAGACGGACGAGCTTTTCCTGCATCTGCCGGACGATATCGCCCCGCGCGCCGCGCTCGATGTCGCCGGAGAAGATTTTATTCATCGCCTCTCGCGTAGCGTTATCGAAGCGCCCCGAAGGATTCAAGCCGACGCTTCGCTGAAACCTTTTCACGGCGGCTTCGGTTCTGGGTCCGAAAATTCCCGTTCCCGTTCTCTGCTGCGCTTCGGTCATCAAGCCGAGACGAATTAACCTGTCCTGCAAAGCCTCGACCGCGCGCCCGTTCTGACCGCGCTGCAAAACGCCGCCCGTCGCCGGATTGGACGGCGTCGGATTCGGAGTCGGCGGCGTATCGGTCGGTGTTTCGCCGCCCTGATAACGCCGTAAAGCCGCGCCGTAAACTTCGCGCAGGCTGTCGAGAGTTTTCGCGCCCTGACCGCCGTAATAGCTGCCGCCGCCTTCGACCGGCAGAGACGCCCATTCGGGCGCGCCGCGATGAATCGCCCCGGCGAAATCGCCGCGCAAAAGCGGCTCAATCATTCCGCGCCGCTGCATCAGCTTAATCGCCGCCAAATCCTGCGAGCGCGGCGAAAAATCCGGCATATTCAAGCCCTGCCACGTGCGATACAGAAACTGGTATCTGCCCGCCGCCGAGCTTGGCGGCTGACCGTTTGCCCAGCGCACGGCGAGATTCGGATGGCGGCTGAAATCGTTGACGACGACGTTTCGGCGACCGACCAGCGAGCGGTCGTAAGGCGCGTTCGGATTGCTCGGACCGAGCACCGTGCCGTTGACGACGCGCCCGTAATCGCCGTTGTTTCTCGTCCCTTCAGCGTAGGCGATGGCGTCGAGCATCGCGCGGACGCGCGGATCGCGCAGAAGCTCTTCCGGCGTCGAATCCGCCGAGACCTGCCGCGTGCCGCTGACGCCGAGATTTTCCCTGCCGTTCAGCGAAGCCTGCCAGTAGCCTTCGCGGTCGAATAAAAGTCTGGTTTTGTAATCGTCCGAATTACCGGAGAGAATATCGGTAATCTGCTGCTGCTGCTCGGCGTCCGAATCCTTGAACAGACTGGCGACCGCGCCGAAAGCGTCTTCCAGCCTGCGACTGAAATCGGATAAATTGACGTTCGTTTCGTTAATTCTGGTCATTGAAAATTTCTCCGGTAATGCCGATTTTAAAACCTTTAGCTAGGTTATCGGAGAAATGGCGGGAATGTTTCCTTATTTTTTGGTTAGTCGTTCGTGGTTCGTTGATGGTTGAATGAAAATTACGTTTTCAGTTTAACGCCAACTTGCAACGAAACACGAACGACTAACGACTAACCAATTATTGATATTTTCCGGCTTTAAAACTGTAAACTCTGCCTGCCGGTTTCCGGCTGGCGACTTTGCTGATTTTGATTTGGCTGAAGGAATTGACTTTTTTCGGCAGAACGGCAAGCTGCAAGCCGCTCGCGCCGAGCACCTGTCGATAGCCGTCCGGCATTTTTTGAAAAATCCAGAAAGGTCCCTGATTCGCGCCGAACAGGCAGGCGTCTTTGGCTTTGATAATCAAATCCATCCGGCGGTCGCCGTTCAAATCAATCTCGGAGGCGGCAAACCATTCGTTTTCGTTTGCGCCCTCGCCTTTTTCTCGAAAACAGGCGTCTACGCGCGCGTCCGATTTCAAAACGGCTATCACGTCGGCTGGCACGACGACTTCCCTCTGCACGTTGCCTTCGAGGTCGAAGACGGTCTGCGCTTTTTGCGCGTTGACGGCGAAAAAGGCGGCAGAGAAAAAGATTAAAGCGGCGGCGGCAAAAATATTTTTATTAAACACTGGCTGCTTCCTCCCGCGATTTGGATTGCGCCCGAAAAGTCGCGGTTGCACAGGCTTTTCGCGCGGTCTGAAAGTTTTATCAAATCGAAATAAATTGTCAAAAGAAAACCCGTATGTATTATACTGAATACATCAAAGAGTTGGAAAACTTTTCGTTTTCGGCAGCTTCGGCGGCAAGGAAATTATTTGCAACGGAACGCGATTTCGACCGATAACGGATTGAGAGAAACCGGAAGCCCGGAATCCTGTTTTGTTTTATGTCTAGTTCTTCAGGGGAAAAAACCGAAAAACCGACTGAGAAACGCCTTCAAGATGCGCGAAAAAAAGGTCAGGTAGCGAAAAGTCAGGATTTGTCTTCGGCGATTCTGATGCTGGCGGCGGTCGCGGTCGTCTGGCTGCTCGGCGGTTTTATCGGCGGCGTTTTGCAGGCTTCGACGAAAGAGCAAATCGAGTTTGCCGCCGGTTTTAAAGGCGATTTAACGAACCAGGTGCTTTACGAATTTCTCTGGCAGGCGATGACCGTTTTTTTCTGGGTTTTGCTGCCGCTTTTTCTGGTCGTGGTCGTTTTTGCGGTTTTGAGCAATTATTTGCAGGTCGGCTCGGTTTTCTCGTTTGAATCAATCTCGCCGAAGTTTGAAAAGCTGAACCCGGCGGAAAATTTCAAGCAGAAATTCTTTAAAGGGCGACCGTATATCGAGCTCGGCAAAACGATTCTGAAGATGACGATTACGGCAATCGTCGCCGGATACGTTTTGTGGAGCGCGCGCGAGGACGTCGTGCGGCTGATTGATAAACCGGCTGACGTGGCGGCTTATTACACTTTCTCGCTGGTGCTGGAAATCGGCTTGAAAATCGGCTTGGCGTTTCTAATTTTGGGCGGCGCGGACTTTTTTCTGCAAAGATTTCTGCATCGCCGCGATTTGATGATGACCAGACACGAGGTCAAGGAAGAATACAAGGAAACCGAGGGAAATCCGCAGATAAAAGCGCAGCGGCGTTATCTGCACCGCGAAATCCTGTCGCAGAGTATGGCGCTGGCTGTCCGCGAAGCCGATGTCGTCGTGACGAACCCGACGCATCTGGCAATCGCTTTGAAATACGACCGCGCAAACTCGGAAGCGCCCGTGATTACGGCAAAAGGCGCGGATTTGATGGCGGCGCAGATGCGCCAAATGGCAAGCGAAGCGGGCGTGCCGATGAAACGCGACGTGCCGCTGGCGCGCGCTCTTTACGAGTTCGACGTCGACGAGCAAATCCCCGAAGAGCTTTACGAAGCCGTCGCCGTCGTTCTGCAATGGGTCTATTCGCTGGCAGAAGAGCGGAGCGAAGTTTAAAAAAGTGCTGAATTCCGGGTGCTGAGATTTTTTTCTTTTACTCAGCACCCGGAACTCGGCACTCGGAAAGTTATGGCGGATATTAAAAACGTGAATCTAAACGGCGCGGGCGACGCGGGCGGCTTGACGCAGAATCAGATTAACGACCGCGACGTGCCGCGCGTCTCGCAGTCGGGCGTGAAAACCAATCAGACGGAGTTTCCCGTCGGTCAGCCGCCCGGAACGCATCCCGCATCGGGCGAGGCGGCGAATCTGCCGTCCGGCGGACAAAAGGTTCTGCCCGACGCCGTGACCGGGCGCGACGAAACGCAGCTCGAAGCCGCCAGGCAATTGACCACGCTCGGCGGCGCGTCGGCGACCGACCGCCTGCTGGGTCTGGATTTGCGCCCGACGATGACCGGCGCGCTCTCCGCACCGCCCGGAAACAGCGAGTTTCTGCGTCACCTGTCGCCGCAGGCGCGCCGGACGATTATGCGTAAAATGCTGACCAAGCAGCGAGAAAGAATGCGGCGGCTGGCGCGATTCCTGCGCGAGCGGCACGACGAATCGGCAAGCAACGGTGGTAATAACGACGGCGAGAGCGGCGGCGAAGACCGCGAGAGCTTTCTGGAAGTAATTTCCGAGCCGCGCGAATTAGACCGCGCGCAAATCGCGCGGGCGACTGGCGAGCTGGATAAAGCGGCGCGGATGCTGGACATTCTCGACGAAATGCTGACGATGCAGGACTACACCATCAGCCAGATGGGAACTTTTTCGCAAGGGTAAGACGAGTTTACTGATAGTTGCAGATAGTTGCGGATAGTTGCAGGAAGTTTAAGAAATCCGAAATTTGAAATCCGGGATAAAGATGAAAACGTCGGAGAGAACAATTACAGCCGAAGGCGAGCGGGAAGAAAATTTCGCGCCGAATGATTTGTCGCTCGACCCGTTTGCGGTCGATATTTTCGGCAAGGAAAGCGTGGCGGTCGAAACGGAAGAAACGGCGAGCGTTCCCGCTGCCGCTGCCGTCGAAGCTGCGTCGCCGGACGATTCGCAATCCGCACGGCAAGCAGGACGCGCGGCGTGGTTCGCCGGGCTGCCGCGCATCTCCCGGCGCGAAGCCGAGTTTTCCAATTCGTTTCTCGAACTCCCGCGTAATCTCTCCGGCTCGGCGGCAAAAAAAATCGAGGAGACAATCGCTTATTACACGCTGCGCCCGCCGCATCAGGTCAAATGCGCGGTGATTTCCGTTTCGGAAGTGAACCTGGCGGAAGCGGTCGATGAGGCGGCAAAAGCGCCGCACGTTTTTCTGACGCTCGGCTGCCAGCCGGCGACGGCGGCGGAGAATTCACGCGCGCTGATAGCGATAAACGGCGATTTTGCGGCTTCGATTATCAATTCGGTTTTGATTGACAACGGCACGACCGTTTTCGCCGCCCGCGAGCTGTCGGCGATTGAGCGGACGATTATCGAGTTTCTCGGCATCAGCATTCTGGGCGAAATCAATAACCTGCTCGGTCGTAATCTGTTCTGCCTGCAATCGGTGGCGACCGAAGCGAGCGCGCCTTTTGCACCAGCCGAGCGCGGGGCGGAAATCGCCGTGAGCCTGAATTTCGGGACTTTCAGCGGCGCGCTGAGCCTTTTCGCCTCACAGCCTTTTCTGGGGACGCTCGGCGGCTTATCGGAAAAAGCGGCGGACAAATCGCTCGCGCAAAGGCTGGAAAGATTCGTTCCGGCATTGAGCCTGCACGCTTTAATCGGCACGACGCGGCTGCGGGCGGCGGATTTATTCTATCTCGAACCGGACGACATCATCATCATCGACCAGCCGGAGATTGAATGGCAAAGCGCGGATTTTGAGGGCAATTTGCAAATTTATCTCGGCAGCGGCAGAAATTTTCGTCTGAGCGGAAACGCGGCGGGCGACGCCGAAAGCGGCGGCGGCGAATTAAAATTTAAAATCGAGGAAATTTCGGTCGGCGAAGAGCGAAACGCATCGGCGGCGGCTGCAATCAGAACGCAAATGAACGAGACGGAAAACAACCTGGCTGAAATTGAAACGGGCGAACAATCGTCTACGGAAACCGAAGAACGACCGGCGGGCGAAACGGGCGACGAGGCGGAGAATCCGGCGGCGCTGGAAAATCTTCTGGTGACTCTGCGCGTCGAGCTGGGCGCGAGCAAAATCAGCCTGCGCGATGTGCAGAACCTGCGCGCCGGACAAATCATCGCGCTCGGCGCGCGCCCGACCGACCCGGTGCGCATCGTCGCGGACGCGGGCGACCAGCCGGTGGCGACTGGCGAATTAATCGAAATCGAAGGTCAGCTGGGCGTGCGCCTGACGAAAATTTTTATTTGAGCAGGCGGGCGAGAGTTCAAAGCGGCGCGGTGCTAGCGGCGAAAATCGGGATTTAATCCGCTGCGGCTGCCGTTGCTTTCAGCGTCGGAATATGGGAAATTCTCTAAATTTTTTGTGGATGCTGGTGCAGACGTTTCTGGCTCTGGCGTTCGTCTGCGGGCTGGCTTACCTGATTTTCCGCGTGATTTTGCCGCGCGTGTCCGGCGTCGGCGCTTTCTCGTCAAACAATATGGTGCGCGTGATTGACCGCATCGGGCTGGAAGCGCGGAAAAATCTATACGTCGTCGAGGTCGCCGGGCGCTTTCTGCTGATTGCCGCCTCTGAGAGCGGCGTTCAGCTTATCGCCGAGCTTGACGCCGAAGCCGCCGCCGAAGCCGAGCGCGAGCTGGCGCAGAGCAGAAGCGCGGCGCGAACTCCCGTTCCGGGAAAATCGTTTGCCGATAAATTGAACGACGTTTTGAACAACCGCAAGCAGGGAGGAAAATGATGAAACAGCAGCAGCAGCAACGACGTTTCCTTTGGAAATTTCTTTTCGGCGACCGGCGACATAATGAACACGGTCAGAATCAGCGCAATTCCGGTAA
>JALZHR010000293.1 GCA_030860665.1 Acidobacteriota bacterium | reverse complement strand
GCGTAAAGCCTGCCGACCGTTTTGCCCGCGTCTTCGACGCTCAGCATTTTCAGCCGCACCGCATACGGCGTGACGAAACCGAAAAGAACGCTGGCGGGCGCAAACAAAACCAGCGCGGCGATTATCGCTTTCAATTCCAGACGCAGCGAAACGCCCGCCAGAATCGAGAGAATAATTTCGTGCAAAAGCAGCGTTAAAGTCGTCAAAGCGCCCGCGAAAAATAAAATCGCCGATAAAATCTTCAAATCCGGCTGGCGGTCGGCGACGCGCCCGCCGAGCCAGTAGCCGAGGCTCAAACTGCCCAGGATAACGCCGATAAGACTCGTCCAGATATACGTCGAAGTCCCGATATGCGGCGCGAGCAGCCGCGAGCCGATAATCTCGTAAATCATCACCAGCGCGCCCGATACGAAAACGACCGTCTCCAGCAGAAATTTATCGCGAATTTGACTGAGCATTGATTCGATTGAGCCACAATTTGCGGGAAAAGACAAAATTGAACCGCAGAGACGCGGAGACGCGGAGAAGAAATTAACAGGGATAACAGGATGAACAGGGATTTTAAAAAATCTTTTTCTTATCTGTGTTTATCTGTGTAAATCTGTGGTTACATTTTTCTAAAATCTTCGCGTTTCTTCACAGGGGAAATTAACCACGGATTGACACGGATAAACACAAGATGATTAAAACAGGATAGAAGATAAACAGGATAAAATCTTTTTCTTATCCGCGTCTATCCGTGTCAATCTGTGGTTAACTTCTCTTAAAAATCTCCGCGTCTCCGCGTCTCTGCGGTGAAAATTTTTCCTGAGTTGAGATTCCGCTGATTTTAGTTTAATTTTCTGAAAGTCTATGCAAAACGCACCTGAAATCAAACGCGAAAACATCAATCGGTTTTTATGCGAAAACTGCGGCGCGAATATGGTTTTCAACCCGCAGAACGGGCTTTTGAATTGTCCATACTGCGGGCACGCGCAGGAAATCAAAGCCGCAGGCGCGGTCGAAGAAAGAGATTACGAGCATTTTCTGCGGGCGGGTGCGCAGAATCTGCAGCCGATGGCGCAGGACGCGATGCAGGTCGGCTGCGACAGCTGCGGCGCGATTGTCAATTTTACGCCGCCCGAAACCGCCCGCAACTGCGATTTCTGCGGCGCGAAAATCGTCGCCCAGCCGAAATCTGCTGACCCACTGATTGCGCCCGAAGGCGTTCTGCCGTTTCGCGTGACGGACAAACAGGCGAACGACGAACTGCGAAAATGGATAAGCTCGCGCTGGTTCGCGCCGTCGAAGCTGAAGGATTTCGCGCGTCCTGACAAGCTCAGCAGCATCTATATCCCGTATTGGACATACGACGCCTTTTCGCAAAGCTCTTATGAGGGCGAGCGCGGCGAGCATTATTGGGATAGCGAGTCTTACACGGAAAACGGCGAGCGAAAAACGCGGCAGGTGAGGCGGACGCGCTGGTATTCGGCGAGCGGCAGCGTCTCGCGCCAGTTTGACGACGTTTGCGTCCCGGCGACGAAATCGCTGCCGCAAAAATATCTCGACCGGCTCGAACCGTGGGATTTGCAGGAATTGAAATCCTACGAACCGGCGTTTTTGTCCGGTCACAAAGCGCAGACTTATCAGGTCGCGCTGCCCGAAGGCTTTGAAGTTTTCAAACAAATCGCCGACGGCGTGATTCAGGGCGACGTGCGGCAGGACATCGGCGGCGACGAACAGCGCATTCACCACCTCTCAACCGATTTTTCCGACATCACTTTCAAGCATCTGCTTTTGCCGGTTTACGCGGGCGCGTATCAATTCAACGGCAAAACCTTCCAAATCGTCATCAACGGCAGAACCGGCGAAGTGCAGGGCGACCGCCCGTATAGCTGGATAAAGATTACGCTTCTCGTATTGTTTATTCTTTTGATTATCGCCGTTCTGGTGATGATTTTCGGCGGCGGAGGCGCAAGATAACGGAAAATGTAAAATGTAAAACGGAAACACTTCTTTCATCTTCCGTTTTCCATTTTACATTTTCCGTTTTACATTATCTCGGCTGATTTGTAGTGCCGCCGCTCACGATGCGCGAGCTGACGATTCTTCCGGCTGAATCGAGCACGACTTCGACGACGCCGCCCGAAGCGTCCTGCAAGCGGCGGACGGTTTGACCGGCGTTGTTGGTCGTCTCGTTGACCAAGCGCAAGCCGGTCGCCGTCGTGTCGAGAACCGAGCCGAGCGTTCTTTGATTGACGACTCTGCCGGTCGTGTCCAGAGTTCTTTCGACGATGTTTCCGGTCGTGTCCAGAGTCCGCTGGACGGTCTGACCGAGCGTGTTGACCGTCTGGCTTAAAACGCCGCCGGGCTGAAGCGCCGTGTTCGCCACGTTTCCGACCGTGTTGACCGTGTTGTCAACCGATGTCAGCAGGCGTTCGAGAATTTCCGGGTTGCGGTCAATCGTCGTCAGAGTGCGGTCGATGATGCTGGCGACGTTGTCGAGCCGGACTTTCAGTAAAACTTCCGCGCGGACGCCTTTGATGGTCAGTTTTACCTTGTCTATCCCGACGTCCGCGCCCGCCGAAAGCTGCAAAAGATTCGCCAGCCGCGCGTCGAGCGAGACTTTGGCGCGCAGGTTTTCCACTTCCAGATTTATCTCTTCGACCGACAGATTCGGCACGTCGAGCAAAACGTCCGGGTCGCCCGTCGCGGCTGACTGCCGGCGGCGCTCGCTGGCTTCGCGCTGTCGCTGCTGTTCTTCCGCCGTCAAAGGTCTGGCGGGCGTCGGGCTGGTGCGCGGGCGCGGCGTCGGGGTCGGCGTCGCGGTCGTCGTGCGCGTGGTGATGCTCGTATTAGTGTCGCCCGTCGTCGTCTGGGCAAAAGCGGCGACGCTTAAGATAAAGATAATAGTTAAGCTGAAAAAAGTTTTTTTCATCAATTTCCTCCTCGTTAAAAGCCGTGCCGGAAAAAGATTCCGGGCGCGGCGAATAGCATTTAAAATTTTTATTGATTGCCCGGATTCGGCTGCGGGCGATTCTGCTGACTGGGACGCTCGATGCGGCGGCGAATCGCTTCGAGCGAGGCGCGCAGGCGCACACTGCCCGTCACGCCGCGCAGCAACAGGTCGATTCGCCGCGCGCTGACCGCCGCGCCGACGCCGACCGAAACGTTCGCCCGGTTGATTTCGACGCCGGTCGAGCGCCTGTAATCGTTTTCGGTCGTGCGGCTCTCGCCGATGTTCAGCTCGAAATCCTCGTCCGCCGTCGTTGTCGTCCGCTCGCCTGTCGTTGGCGCGGTCTGATTC
>JALZHR010000287.1 GCA_030860665.1 Acidobacteriota bacterium | reverse complement strand
ACAATCAAGCTATGTTAGGTGGCGATTCTACTGTATCTCTTTTGTTTAAGATGAAAGGTGATTTGACGGGGGCGGTTAACGCATCCCGCGAACTTCGCCAGCAAATTGAACGCGACATCCGCGAAATTGAAACCGCGAACAATACGGGCGCAGCATCGACGGACAATCTGGCGACAAAGTTCGGCAATCTAAAAGACTCAATCGCGCCTGCGACGCTGGTTGCAATCGCCGCTGTGACGGCTGGACTTGGCGCAGCGGCAGCAATCACATATAAAGCTGCCGAAGTAATATTTAATTTTGCCAGAACTACCGCAGAATGAACCTGTTGACACTCTAAATACGCTTGGTCAACAGCTAGGTCAAACTTTCGCGCAGGTCGCGCAGGCTGTCGGTCAAGCCGTGAAAAGTTTTGTTATTATTCGGTTCTGTTGGCGGCAGCTTTAGAAAGTTTGCTGCGGAAGTTATTGCGTCAATCGCGCAGATGTCCACTGTGCAGGCACTTTTTCAGTTGGCGCAAGGTTTGGCAATGACCGCTCTTGCGTGGTTTACGGGCAATCCTAAGTATGCAAAAGCGGCGGGCGCGCACTATGCGTCGGCGGTGGCGTTTGGGATGATTACAGGCGTTGCGACAGTAGCAGGGCGATTTGCTGCCGGAGATGAGTTTAAGCGTGAAACATCGGGCGGCTTTGGTTCATCTACATCTACAGCAACAGGCGGCGGCAATCGCGATTCATCTGGTTCTGGCTGTCGAATCTATAGCTTGATATTTCTTTCTGATCTTCATCTTTTGATTTCCAAACTTACCCTGCCTGATCGACTTGTCTTACAAAACCACTCATTAGTAAATTGTTTCCAGAAATTGAGTAGTAAAATTCCTTTTAATTTTAACGCCGTCGCTCTCCGCAAGAACGGCAAAAGTATTGCGAGGTTTTAATAAAAATCAGAGACAAAGCACTGGTGATAAATAATATAATCGCCATGGGTGTAAAGGATTCAAGTTCAAGCAAGCCTATTAATCCAGCAAAGAATATTGTTACAGAAATGATTATTGCGGTCGGAGTGAATCGTTTATTTACCCGATAACAGCCCATATTAGAGCCGCAAAACCGACATTTCCTTCTTTTCATACCGATAACGAGATTAGATAGTTAGGTTCGATTGATTTATACAATATCTGCATTAACTAAACAAGGAAATTTCAAAATTGCGCGGGCTTTATTTTAACTGACTAAAACAATGTTCTTCCCTTTTTCTTTCGCCGATTGTTTCTTCGATACAATCCTAAACCTAAAACTCCTAAAAAAAGCCCACCTGTTAAAAACACACCGGATAATAAAATATCTTCATCCAAGATGACGATAAAGGGAGCAATCAGGAAAAGGAAGGATGAAATAAAGCATAAGTAAGCAGTTGCTCGAAGATTACTCATATCTGTTTCTCCATTATTACTATTCAGTAAAGAACTAATTGGGCGGTATTTTATAGTAAAATCGGTTTATGGACGATAAATATCAAATAAGTAAGAGCACAGAACCGGAAACGAAGCAGGAAATTATCCAGCGTAAAATTGAAGAATTGATTAAGAAGCGAGACAAAGAAATCAGCCCGACCGCCAAAAAGACTATCAATGCGGAAATTATGAAACTGTTTGCCCAATACGAAAGACTCAAATTATAAGATAAATTTAGTGCTGAATAGAAGATTTGAACTTTTGTTTGGTGTTAATCAATTTCTGCGACATATCAAAATCTATTTACAAATCTCTCTTTATCGGTTAAAAAGGAAGCGAACAAATAAAATCTGACGCTCCTAGCTTTAATCTTCCACGAAGCGCAGTAAAGTATTTTGTACATCACACAGTTTCAACAAGCGGGAAAATTCAAATCTCGGGAGCAAACTATGCTTGACTACGAATGGCATTCACCTGTTTATGTTGTCACACTGATTATTTACTTTCTCAGCTCTTCAATTGAAATATTTGATATTCGACTTATCCAATACAGACGAACAGGACAGGACTTCGGTGAATTACCGAGATGGGTCGGCATTTTTTATGTGATTGTGTGGATAAGTTTTGCAGCACTACTGGTTATGAATTGGAAAGCCGCGTTGATAGCTTTTGCAATTAGATTTATTTTAAAAGTGCTGCCTGTTCGGAAAGTTAATCGAACCTATGCTTAAACGCCATTGAATTAAAACCTGCTTAAAAGATAGGGTCCTAATCAGGTGGCGGTGGAAAATTAAATATTTTCAACAACTCGAAAAACGTCAGTCGAAAAGTGTCTCATAAGTCGAAAATGTTGATGAGTTTTGGGCTTTGTGTCTAAAGTCGGTTTTGTCTCATTAGTGCTTAAGACAGTCTCAAAAAGGAGTGCTTATGGAAAATCCATTTTTAAATCCTGATGTTAAAGAAGAATTAGAAAAGAAGTAGTTTTTTGCTTAGTCAAAATAAACAATCTCATCCCTTTCATTCGCATCTACAAGCATAGGCTCGCCGCGCTCGTTACGCCTTCGACCACTTTTCCCGGTAATCCGGCAGATTATTCCGCAGAAATTTTCGGTAGCGTTTTGCCAGCTTCGGACATTTCCGGCAGTAGGTCGCCATTGCCAAAAGCTCGTTGCGCTGGACGAGAAAAGCTCGGAAACGATTCGGCAGACCGCAGCGAAGGCATTTCAGGTTATCCATAAATAATTTGGCGCTTCCCATCTGAAGTCAGAAAACGCAGAAAGAATCAACGTTTTTGTAATACGGAATCTCGCGAATAGCTTTGTCGGCGCTTGTAATCTGAAGCATAGTTTTCATTGAACGTATATTCTTTATTTGAAAACTGAATAGCTATGCCAATTAAGGCAAAAGCAGTCTATAAAATGCCCGGCACAGATTCAAAAGACTGTATCTAAAAATGTATCTATTACTCGTTATTATCGGGTGGTTTTGAGCGGCAAATAATCAAACCATTTTTCGTCAAAACTACTCTGTAACACTCGATAATTATCAGTAAAATAAAGCACTTATGAAATGATAATTCATAAACACACCTCTTTCGCGAAAGCGTAAGAGGTTACAACTGAATAACAAGCGTAACAGCCCGCCGAAAATTCGGCGGGCTGTTTCCATAAATGCGGCTTTTCGCTTTGGCTTTACCGCTTCAAAGTGCTTTTCTTCCTTTCCTTTCCTGACTGCTAATATTCACCTGTTTTTCTCTCCGATACACGCAGTAGCGCCAGAAAGGAGAAATATTAGACGGCAGCACGGCGGAGTCACGTCTGCGAACTCGTCACGGCGTTTTCGGCTTGAGCTGTCACTTCTGAAAAAGATGCGGATTTTCCTAAATTGCGGCATAATTTATCAAGCTGCCGGAAATTTTTAATTGTCTCGTAACCGCCCTTTTTGAGACAAGCGCAATTATCAGGAAAGGAAAGACTTTATTATGAGCGAGCAGGCTTATACTCTGGCGATGTACCGGGTCAAAGCGGGAAAGGAAAACGATTTCGTCGCCGCCTGGAACGAGCTGGCTGACACATTTTCGTCGCTTCCCAATCCTCCGCTTTGGGGAACCTTAATCAGACATCAAACCGACCGGACGCTTTTCTACTCTTTCGGACCGTGGCGCAGCGCCGACGACGTGAAGCAAATGCGCGCCAGCGACGAGGCTCTGAAAGCCTTCGCCCGGATACGCGAGTTATGCGAGGAATTAACGCCCGGAGATTTCGAGGTTATAACGCACGTAGACGTCCGGCAGAGACAGAAGCATTAAAAAAAGCTGTTGTATCGGAAAAACCGCCGAAAGGTAAAGCCGGACTTTAACGAGGCTTCCGGCATAATTCGGATAACTCGTTAAAGTCCGGCTTTTGCCGGACTCGTCTATTGGAACACATTCCTTAATAATCGCCCGGAAATCCCGCATAACTTTTTAACTGAAATTTAATTCCGTATAATTCAAAGTTAAACGCTAATATTTGGAAAAGGTGGGAATTCTAAAAATGAAACTGACGAGATATATAACCCTTACGATAATGCTGCAAAAATTATTTCGGCTGCAATCAAGAGCGGCGAAATGCGTTTTGTCACCTCGATACCTTGCGGGCTGGACGGGATTTTCGGGCGAAATCGCCCTTGAAACAGCCTCCAAAAGCCGCACCGTTAATCAAATCCGGATGCTGTCGTCAAGCGTCCGCTTTCTCGCCCTGCTGCTCGCTCTAAGCGTCGTTCCCGCAGCGGTTCTTGCGCAATCCGGCGACGCCGATTGGAGCCGCGCCGAAGAAATCGTGCGAACCATAAAGCTGCCGGAAATTCCGAGCCGCGACTACGTTATCACCAATTTCGGGGCACAGCCCGGCGGCACAGCCGACGCTCGCCCGGCAATCCTGGCAGCCATCAAAAAAGCCTCCGCTGACGGCGGCGGGCGCGTCGTCATCCCGGCGGGAAAATGGCTGAGCCGCGGTCCGATTCATCTGGCGAGCCGGATTAATCTGCACGTCGCCGAGGGCGCCACGCTGCTCTTCAGCCCGGAAGCGCGGCATTATCTGCCCGCCGTGCTGACGCGATGGGAAGGCACGGAGATGTACGGTTATTCGCCGCTGATTTACGCCTTCGAGGTGCGCGACGTAGCCATCACCGGCAAGGGCACAATCGACGGCAACGCATCGAGCGAGTTTCTGACCTGGATTCCCAGAGCCGAGCCTGACTTTCAGCGCCTGCGCCGGATGGGCGTCGACGGCACGCCCGCCGCAAAGCGCATCTTCGGCGAGGGCACGCACCTGCGCCCGAGCATTATCCAGTTTTTCCGCGCCGAGCGCGTGCTGCTCGAAGATTACACGGTGCTGAACTCGCCCTTCTGGGTCAATCATCTCGTGTATACCGACCACGCCACCGTGCGGCGCATCCGCGTGGACAGCCATCACGCCAACAACGACGGCGTCGACGTCGACTCGGGTCGTTACGTGCTGATTGAAAACTGCTGGTTTCGCACCGGCGACGATTCGGTCGTCGTAAAATCGGGACGCGACCGCGACGGGCGCGAAATCGGGCGACCGAGCGAGCACGTCGTCGTCCGCAATAACGATATGGGCGGCGAGGACGGCATCGCGCTCGGCAGCGAGATGAGCGGCGGCATCCGCCACGTTTATTTTACCGACAACATATTGCGCAAGGGCGCGTCCGCCATCCGCTTCAAGGCAAATCTCGACCGCGGCGGCACGGTCGAGCACATCCGCGTGCGCAATTTTACGGTCGAAGCTTTTGAAAACCTGTTCTGGTTTCAGCTCGATTATCCCGGGCAGCTCGGCGGCAATTTCCCGTCCACCTATCGCGACATCGTCTTCGAGAATTTCACGGTCGAGCGCGCCGGAACGGTGTTCAACGGCGACGCGCCCGCCGCCGCGCCGCTGCGCGACGTGACGCTGCGCAACGTC
>JALZHR010000286.1 GCA_030860665.1 Acidobacteriota bacterium | reverse complement strand
TTTACGAGCCGTGGGCGGAAGAACAGCGCGGCTATTACCGCGAGCAATACGCGCGCATCCTGAACGCACTGGCGAAAGCGGCTTTCAAGGAAAAAAACTGGTCGCAGTCAATTAAGCTGGCGCAGGAAATCCTGCAGGACGACCCGTTTCGCGAAGACGTGCACCGGCTTTTGATGCGCGTTTACGCGGCGCAGGGCAAGCGGACGCAGGTCAGAGAGCAGTTTGAAAATCTCCAGAAGCTGCTCAAATCCGAACTCGGCGTCGAGCCGGAAGCGCAGACGCGGCGGATTTTTCAGGAGCTGGTCAAGTAAACGTGTTACAATCACATTCAATTACAAATTACGAATTACGAATTACGATTAATGATTTTTGACCTTTGCCCTTTGTGAATCTTGACTACGATTCGAGCCGTAAATTAAAAAAATCAAAGGTCAAAATCATTTCTTCCAATTCGTAATTCGTAATTCATCTTGAGCAAGGGGAGAAGTTTATGTATTTTCGAGCGTTTCTCAAGGGCGGCGCGGTTTTCATTCTGCTGTCGTTCTGCTTTCTGTTTTTCGCGCCTGACGCCCAGGCGGCGATAACGGTTGACAACTCAAGCTCGTCCGGAGCTTTCAACGCGGCGGGCGTTTCCACTCTATCGTGGACGCACGAGACGGGCGAAGGCTCGAACAGGGCTTTATTCGTCGGCGTTTCGACCTCGACGACGACGCTGCCCGCCGGAGTTCCGACCAATCGCGTGGCGAGCGTCACCTACAACGGCATAGCTTTAACGCGCGTCGGCACGGCGATTTCGCCGAATTCTCAGAACACTTCGGAAATTTTCCGCCTGGTCAACCCGCCGAGCGGCGCGAACACGGTCGAGGTGACGCTCGCCAGCGTTCCGGTTATCGGAAACCCGTTCGTCAATTATGTCGTCGGCGGCGCGATTACGTTTCTGGGCGTCAGCCAGGCTGCGCCGAACGGCGCGTTTTTTCCGGCTTCGGGAACCAGCAATTCGCCGACGGTCGTCGTGACGGACAGCGTGAACGGCGACGTGGTGCTCGATACGCTGGCGGTTTCGCCGACCGCGGTTTTCGTCGCGCCGGGCGCGGGACAAATCGAACGCTGGGACGGGCAGCAGTATTTCGGCAACTCTTTCGACATCGGCGCTGGCAGCACGGAAGCGGTTATGCCCGCGCTGACCACTTCGAGCTGGATAATGTCGACGGCGGATAACTGGGCGCTCGGCGCGGTGACGATCAGGCAGTTTGTGACGACGGCGGCGAGCGTTTCGGTCGGCGGCAGATTAATCGCGGCGAACGCTCGCGGCATCGCTAACGCCCGCGTCAAAATGACCGGCGCGGACGGTGCGGCGCGCTACGCCGTCACCAGTCCGTTCGGCTACTTTCGCTTCGATAATGTTCAGGTCGGCGAAGTTTACACTTTTACAGTCGAATCCAAGCAATATCGCTTCAAGCCGCAAGCCGTGTTTGTCGGCGAAGAACTGCACGATTTGAATTTCGTCGCCGAACAATAAAAAAGTGCTGAGTGCCGGGTGCTGAGTCCTGAGTTTTATCCCTAACTCAGCACTCAGCACTCAGGACTCAGCACTTTTCAGTCTTTCCTCAAGTTTGCCTCAAGCCCTTTCAAACCCGCATAAAATCTGCTTTATAAATTAATTTTGGTCTGCTTCGACGGCTCAAGGATTTCTCAAAGCCTGCCGGTTATCTTTTAAACATACATTTTTCAAAATTTTTGTTGACGAGGAGAAGCAGCAATGAAATCAAGAGCAAGTCAGATGTCGAGAAGTTTTTTCGGGTTGGTCTTTGCCATCGCGCTGGCAGCCGTTCTTTTCGGGCAGGCTTCGGCGGCGGCTACGCTTAGCCCGAAGCTGCAGGAAACGCTTACGAATGTTGCCGACGAGGTCGAAGTCGGAATGGTAATAGTCGCTTTCAATACCGACAGCGGGCTTCAGGAATCGCATTTAAATGTTTTGCGCGGCGTCGGCGTGACGGGCGGGCAGATGTTTCCGACTCTGGGAATGGTCGCGCAGCCGATGACGGCGGGACAAATCCGCGCGCTGCAAAACAATCCGGCGGTTCGTTCCATCTGGTCGAACGACCCGCTTTATTACTATATGCACCAGGCGCGCGTGCTCGGCGGCGTCGACCGCCTGCGCGCAACCAGCGCGTTTAACGTTGCCAACGGCGGAATGCCGGTTTCGGGCGACGGCGATTTTTCGGTTCTGGTAATCGACTCGGGCATTGACGCGACTCACTCCGACTTGCAGTTTGGTCCGAAGGTCATTCAAAACGTCCAGACGCCCGTGGCGCACGGAACGCTGCCCGGCTTTACGACTAACGTTTCGATTGAGAACGTGCCGAACACCGACCAGACCGTCGGGCACGGAACGCACTGCGCCGGAATCATCGGCGCGACCGGCATCCGCTCGGGCGGCGCTTATTCGGGCGTCGCGCCGGGCGCGAAAATCATCGGCGCGGGCTTGGGCGCGGGAATTTTCGTCATTAACGGCTTGGCAGCCTGGGAGTGGGGCTTGGCTAACCAGCATCGCTACAAGATTCGCGTCGTTTCCAATTCATACGGCAGCGCGGGCGTTTTCAATCCCGACAATCCGATAAACGTTGCCAGTCGAATGGCTTACGAGCGCAATATGACGGTCGTTTTCGCGGGCGCTAATTCCGGTCCGGCGAAAGGAACGTGGAATCAATATGCGAAAGCGCCGTGGGTTATCGGCGTCGCCGCCGGTTCTAAAGAAGGCGACCTCGCCAACTTTTCGTCGCGCGGCATTCCGCGCGAAGAGCGTCTGAACAACGCCGACCCGCTCGACGATAACGACGCGCCGACCATTACCGCGCCCGGTATGGGTCGCGCTTTTGAGAGCAGCCTGGCGAGAGCCGGTTTTACGATTGACCTGGTTTCGACGCGCTCGACGGTAAATCTCGTCGCCAACGGCGGCGAAAACGACACCGAGCTTCCGCTTTCGATGATTCCCTTCTACACGCAGATTCACGGAACTTCGATGGCGACGCCTTATGTCGCCGGCGTGGTCGCGCTGATGCTGGACGCCAACCCGCTTTTGACGCCGGACGAAATCAAGGAAATCATCACTTCGACGGCGACGCCGATGCCGGGTCGAGCCGAATGGGAAGTCGGCGCGGGATTCATCAACGCCTACGCCGCGGTCGATAAAGTTTTCAACACTTCGAGAAATTACGTCTCGATGCAGGACCGCGAGTTCAACGCCGTTTTCGGCGAAGAACGCCCGCCGGTTCAGAATTTCAACATCAACTTCAATCCGGCGGCGACGCCCGGAGCGGGTTCGCCCAATTCGATGAACTTTACGGTCGAGCCGGGAATGAACGTTCTCGACGTTTACGGCACGGCGACGACCAGCCCTTCGACCGGCTACACGAACGCCGTCGGCATCGTCCTGTTCGCGCCGGACGGCACGACCTATACGACCGGCATCAAGCTGCCGATTCTCGACAGCACCGTGCGCCAGATTGTCGTCCAGAATCCGATGCCCGGACAGTGGCGGCTCGAAATTCGCGGCGCGCGCGGCTTGGCGGCTGTGCCGGGCGTGAGCCTTCCGACCAGCGGCGTGGCTGCGCCGGGACCGGTCCGCGGCACGATTACCCAAATCAAATACATTCTGCCGAACATTCCGGACATTCAGACGCACCCGCTGAAGAACGAAATCGATTTCGCACTCAAGAACCGCGTGATTGACATTTACCCGGACGGCAGTTTCCAGCCGAACCAGCTTGTGACGCGCGAAGATTTCGCACGCTCGCTGCTGCTGAATACGCCGCTTCGCCAATCGGTCGGCGCGACGCCGAAATTTACGGACGTTTCCGGCGACTTGGCGCTGATTGCCGAAGCCGTAACCGCCAAAGGCTCGACCCTGCGCGATTACGACTTTACGCCGAACGGCATTATGAGCGCCAGCGGCTCGCTCTTTAAGCCGTCGGACAACATCAGCCGCATTGATCTGGCGGTGGCGTTCGTTCGCGGTCTCGGTCGCGACGCCGAAGCCCGCTCGAAGGCGAATACGAACGTTACTTATAACGGTCAGGTTCTGTCGGATAACGCTCAGATTCCGGGCGCGCTGCGCGGATACGTCCAGCTGGCGATTGACCGCGGATTTCTCGAAGTCTACCCGGCGGAAGTCGTGCAGACCGCGCCGGGACAGTTTACGGTTCTGCCGGGACCGCGCGTCGAGCCGAACAACACGGTGACGCGCGCCGCGCTCGCCGCGAAACTTAACAAGTTCCGCGCGCTGTTTACCACCGGCGGCTAGAATCTCCCCCTGAAAGCTCGGCGCAGAGCCGCGGAAACCTGATTCCGCAGCTTTGCGCCGGGCTTTCGACTCTTTGCAGGCTTCTTTTAATTCATTTCAGATAGGGTTTTGCTTTCAGACAATTCGGAGGAAATTATGAAACGCAGTGACAAAAAATCTTTGAAAGAGACGACGAAAAAACTGGCGGCTGTCGCTTTGGTCTGGACACTCGGCATCGCGGCTTTCATTTCGCTGCCGCCGCGCAGCTCTGAGGCGACGAGCACGCCGAGCACCGAAATTTATCGCAAAGCCGTGCCGAACATTAACGTCAATCTGCTGGCTGAGGCGACGCGCCAGCCGACGGCTTTGCAGCTCGGCGCTTTCGAGCAGTTCAAGGGCGTTTACGGCAGCCAGGCAAGCGTTCGCTGGAATAAATTCGCAGGCTCGCCCGACATAATTTCCAATTTTCACACTGCCCCTTCGACCGAGACACCGGAGAATACAGCGCGCTCGTTTGTTCAGCAAAACGGCGCGCTTTTTGGTGTAGAGCCGTCGGCGCTCGTCCTCGTCGAACAAAAGGAAGTTCTCGGCGGCTACCTGCTACGCTTTCAGCAGAAAGCCGGAGATTTGAACGTCCTGCACGGCGGGCTGGGCTTTTATATGAACGCCGACAAGCAAATCCGGATGGTGATGGGCTCGACTTTCCGCGACGTCAGCCTCTCGAACGCTACGGCTCTCGACGCGGCGGCGGCTACGGCGCGCGTTCAGGCTGATTT
>JALZHR010000269.1 GCA_030860665.1 Acidobacteriota bacterium | reverse complement strand
GTTCGGCGTCAGTCGCAGAAAAATAGTCTGCAACACGTCCTCGGCGTCGCTCGGGCTGCCCGTAATACGGTAAGCGATGCGGAAAATCGCTCTATGATAATCGCGAAAAAGAACTTCGAGTCCTTCAAGCTCCGCGTTTTCCGCGCCCGCTTCGTGCAGCGTCGCGCTTTTTGCGGAGTCTATTAATTCGCTTTTTAATAGCATATTGGCGGTCGTGCTGGTGCTCAAGTTAGTCTCCTTTGAATCGTCATCCATAAATATAAACGTGCGCCGCGGCGGATTATTAACAGCCGGGAAAAATAATTTTTCAATTTTGATGAAGAAGTTATATTTTCACAAATGGAAAAGACCTGAGATATTATACTCAGGTCTTTTGCCGTAGATGCCGTATCTGAACTTAAGGCACGAAAGTATTGGACACCGGCTGGTCGCCGCTCGCTCCAAACTGCATTCCCGCGAAGCCCTGCGTCGATTGGAGCAGATACCACGTGTTATCGCGATAAACAGCCGGGTCAGTCCTGCCGTCGCCGTCATAATCAGCCGGGGCAGGCAAATCCGTAGAGATTCCGAACTGGATTCCGGTAAAGCCCTGACTGCTTCGGAGCAGATACCACGTGCCGTTTCTGTAAACCGCCGGGTCTGCTCGCCCGTCGCCGTCATAATCTCCGACGACGGGCTTATCGGTCGAGATTCCGAATTGGACGCCGGTAAAGCCAGCCTGACTTCTGAGCAGATACCACGTTCCGTCCGCCGGGCGATAAACCGCGTAATCGGCTTTTCCGTCCGCGTCGTAATCCGCAACGACCGGCTTATCGCCGCTCGCGCCGAACTGCACGGCGTTAAACTGGTTGTTAACCAAATTTAAAGTAAACCACGTTCCAGCCGATGGGCGGAAAACGGCAAGCTCGGTTTTACCGTCGCCGTCGAAATCCGCAGGCTGCGGGATGTCGCCGCTCTGACCGAACTGCACGCCGCCAAAGCCTGCCGTCGAGCGCAGCAGATACCAGTTTCCGTCACGGAAGACGCCGAAATCGGTTTTGCCGTCGCCGTCGTAATCGGCGGGCGCGAGCTTATCGGTAGAAATTCCGAATTGAACTGCGGTAAAGCCCTGGCTCGAACGATTCAGATACCAGACGCCGTCCGCCGGGCGAAATACCGAAATATCGGATTTTCCGTCACCGTCGAAATCATACGCGGCGCGCCCGGTCGCCTGCGGCGAGCTGCCCACGATAATATCTACCTGTTTTGAAACCGCTTCGGCGCCGCTGCCGGAAATGGCTTTGGCGGAAAGCGTGTAACGCCCCGCCGGAACATCGTTCCAGACGATGCCGTAAGGCTCGCTCGCGTCCGACCCGATAAGCTGAGTACCGTTATAAAACTCTACGACGACCCCGTTATTGGCGACTCCTGCAAATGCGCTCAAAGTAATGTCCGAGCCGGGAGCAAAAACCTGCTCCTGATGCGGGCTGGTCAATTCCGGCGGGTCTATCGGCAGCGGTCCTCCGGACTGACCGACCGTGACGTTAATGGGAGTCGACACGGCAACACCGCCGCGATTATCAATCGCCTCAGCCGTTATCACGTAATCGCCCGAAAAAAGCAAATTCCAGCCGATTTGATACGGCGCGGTCGTGTCGGAGCCTAATAAAGTCCGGCTCGGCTGCCCGACAAAGTTCTGGGCGGCGTAGAACTCGACGCGCTGAATCGTGCCGTCACCGTCAGCGGCATCGGCGGCGACAAAAACGCTTTTACCGACCTGAAAGGTCGCGTTATTTCCCGGAAAAGTGATTTGCACGCTCGGCGGCGCGTTTTGCGGGGCGACAATTCGGAACACGCGGCTTGCGCCGTCGGATGAATTCTGGAAACGCCGGTCAAAGGCAATGACGCGCACGCGAACATCATTAATCGAGCTGCCGCCCGGCGGCAATTGCCAGTCGAAGCTCGTCGCCGTCGGCAGCAGATTTTCCGCGATGTTAATCCAGGTTCGCCCGCCGTCGGTCGAAGCCTGCACGTCAAAACGGCGCAGCGCTTCGTTGTCGGCTGCCGTCCACGCAACCGGAACGACGCCGCCCGCCGGTATCTCTTGATTCGGCGCGGGCGAAGTCAGCGCGATTTGCGGCGCGGCGTCGACAAAACGCGCATCGGGGCGAATCGCAAAAGGCTCGCTGAAAAACCATTTCTGGCGATTTCCCGTGCCGTAAGCCGCGACGGCAAAACGCGCCGAATCGGTGCTGACGAGCGGCATTTTCGGAACGAGTGCGGTTCCGGTATTCGTCCCGCCGCCCAGCGAAATGATTTTGCGGTCGCCTTCGAGAATCAAAAAGGCGTTAAAAGATGTACCCTGAAACGGCGTCGTAATCGTCCAGTTAAAAGGAACTTCCTGACCGCCGCGAAAAGTCTGCCCGGCGACGGGCGATGTAATTTGCAGATTGCCGACGACCTCGCCCGACGGAATTAAAAACTGCCATTCGTCCCAGCCTTCCTGACCTTTGTCGTCGACGGCGACGACGCGCACGAAAGACGGCGCGCCCGTGCCCTGAAAACCGGCGCTCGGCACGCGAAATTCAAAATTTCGCTGCGACGCCGGCAAATTGTCCGCGATTACGCTGAACGCTCCTTCACTGTTGCCCGACGGCGAAAAAAGAATCTTTTGTTTAACAATCTGGCGATTGTCGGCAGCTTTCCATGTCAGAATCGCCCTGCTGCCCGGTTCGAGCGAGCCTTGATAGTAACCGAGCGCGTAATGGTAAGGAACGCGCGGCATTCGCACGACCGGCGGATGATCCGTCCTATCGGGTCGCGCGGTGCGAAACGGATGAATATGCACCGTGTTGGTAATCGCGTCGCCGATTCCGCCCGGATTGTTCGGAGCGGTCGGTCCGGTCGGCGAGTTCCACCAGTTATAGCGAAAATCGCCGCTCGTCGTGCCCGTTACGGCGACGGCGTTGTTCTCGAATAAATTCGGATTTGTTTTTCCCGAAGCGCGAACGCCCGTGCTGATAGTACGAATCGCGGTTTCGTTATTGGCGAATAAATTGCCGTGCAGAAAAGCAAATTGGTATTGCGGCGAGGTTATCGCCCGCGTATGATTGCGCAGAATCGAATTATCAATGTGATAAGTCGTATTCGCGCCGCCCTCACCGGCAATTCCGAACTGGCTGCCGTCCAGAACGACATATTCCATACGGCTTCCGAAAGAATCGAATTTCCCCGACAGCCATTTCTGCGACGGGTTGAAAGGCTCGATGGTAATCGGCGCGTCCGGCAACCCGAGCCCGCGAAACGGACCGCTGACCATAGAAAAACCGAAATTCTGACGAGCTTTCAAAACCACGCCCGGCAATAACTGCAAAGTCCCGATTATAGAATTTCCATCGACCACATAAGGCAGCCCGACCGGCGCATAAATTGAATTGCTCGCCGGTTCTCCGGCTTCTATCCAGTTGTTGCGATTCCCTGTCAGCGGAAGCTGGCTGCCGGGCAGCAATCCGCCGCCGCCGCGAACGGGATATTCGGCGTTTTGAATAATTACGTTCTGCCCGATTTCAAAATTGCCGCCGTCCAAACGCAAACCCGCCCCGGCGCTGTTCGTAATGCTCAGGTTATTAAGAAACTGCGGCTGGACGTTTTCCTGCGAGAAAATCAAGCCTTCGGCGGCGGCGTTTTGCGAAGTGACGTTATCTACGTAAAGATAAGAATTACGAACGTTGCAGCGCGCGTGATTGCGGAAAGTGACGTTGCGCAAAACAGCCGTCACCCCGGTCACGGAGAAATCGGAATTAAGCAGCGGGTCGGTCGTATCAAAGGTGACGTTTTCAAGCGAAACGAATCTCGTCCCGGCGGCAAGCTGGCTGGTTACGCCGCTTAGAGTGAGAACCATTCCGCGCCCGTTAAAGCGACAATCAACACACAGGAGCGTGCCGTTTGCATTCATATTAAGCGGCACGGCGACGTCTGCAAAACGCAAATCGAGCGTTCCGACAACTTCGATACGATTGGGAAAAACATTCGACCCGCTAAATCTGATGCGCTCATTCGACGTTCCGGTCGCGGTCAGTCGTCCCAATAAATTCAGTTTACCGTCCGAAGCAAACTGAACGATTACGCCCGGCTCGGCGCACACATTCTGATTAGCCGGAATCGTCACGACGCCGTTAATCACCCGCGGATTATCAGCTTTACGCCAAACCACGTCGCAGCCGGGCGTTTGTGCCTGAACCAGTCCCGTCCACCACAGCAAACAGCAAACGGCAAGAAAAAGCCTGAAAAGACAATGCTTCCTGACCTGTTTTCTCATTAGAAAAGCCCCCTTGCAAAATAATCTGAAGTTCTCTTTCACACACTGTCTCTACAAGCTTAAAAAAAAGACTCGATATGAGAGAAATATTAACATCTCGTCCTTTTAGAAGGCTTTAGACTCAACGAGATACAATTTTTTGTATTTTATTCGGTCGATTGTGACAGTCTATGCGAGAATCCACTGTTTGGTTGATGTGCTTTTGCCGGTTCGATACATCTGATAGGAGGGTCAGTTCTAATACTGATTTTGCTCGTTCAGGAGACAAAACAAAAGCCTGTTCAATAAAGAACAGGCTTTTGTTTAAAAAATTAAATGCGGTAATTCCGACATTATTAAAATTTTAATGACAATTGAATGAAATTCTATTTAAAACACTTAGCAGTTTGCGTAACTAACCTTAAAAATTCGTTTTGCTATTCAACAAATTTTATGGTCAAGCCTTGGGACAATTAGTATTGGTCAACTAAATACATTACTGCACTTACATCTCCAACCTATCAACGTCGTGGTCTACGACGAGTCTCACTGGCAGAACTAATCTTGAGTCTGGCTTCACGCTTAGATGCATTCAGCGTTTATCCATGCTTGACTTAGCTACCGTGCGCTACCGCTGGCGCGATAACACGTACACTAGAGGTCAATCCATCCCGGTCCTCTCGTACTAAGGACAGATTCTCTCAATTCTGCTACGCCCACACCAGATAGGGAC
>JALZHR010000184.1 GCA_030860665.1 Acidobacteriota bacterium | reverse complement strand
GCCCGACCTCGTTCGTGCGAATCTCTTTTGAAACGTCGCGCCCGTCGAGCCTGATTTGCAGATTTTCCGGCTCGCCGATTAATTCGATTTTGGCGTTTTCCGCGATTTCGGCGACCTTTGCCGTGTCTTCAAAAGCCGTTTTGCTTTCCAGAACAGCCAAGCCGACGGCGCGATACATCGCGCCCGTGTCCAGGTAAAGCAGATTCAGTTTTTTGGCTAACATCTTGCCGAGCGTGGATTTACCCGCGCCCGAAGGTCCGTCAATGGCGATTATCATCGAGATTTAGTTTATTTGATTTCCGGGATTCTGTCTAAATCAATCGGAAGTTCGGGAGGCTTTAACGCTTTCCCGGATTCGCGCCCGGAGGCGGGGCATTTGAATGCTTTTGTTTCGAGCCGAACGGCAATAAGACGTTCCGCCCGTTTTTCGCTTTTTCCGCTTCGGAAAACGAGCCGGAATACCTGCCCGGAATCTTCGGGAGATTTTTATCTAACCGGAAACGGATTGCAAAAAAAACGTGAAAGCTGTAAGGTTTGCAGCAGGAACGTCATAATAAGCAGAAAGAATTTTCGGTTCGCCTGCGGATAGCTAAAAATAGATTTCAATTCAAATTATATCTTTGCTTGGGAGATAAAACTATGGCTTTGCCGAGACGTATTCAGACGCTGACTATAATCGCTCAGGACCCGAGTGTTAAGGTCAGGCGAAAAAAAAGGGGCACGGACGAGGAAGAAGAAGTAATTCTGACCGCGCGCGTCGAATTACCGGCGGAGGAATTAGCGCCGGGTCCGCGCGGCTACCGCGTTCAGGTCATCGACTACGACTCGTCGGCGGGCGTTCTTTATCCGCCGCTTGAATATAGGGTGCTCGAAAGCGGGCTTTATAACGACCCGTTTATCGACGAGCCGGACTCGACGCTCCTGAACGACCCGCTTTTTCACGCGCAGAACGTTTATGCCATCGTGATGCGGACTCTGGCGCGGTTTGAATACGCTCTGGGCAGGCGCGTCAGCTGGAGCTTCGACGGGCATCAACTCCAAATCGCTCCGCACGCCTTTACCAACGCCAACGCTTTTTATTCAAAAGCAGACCGGGCGCTGCTGTTCGGCTATTTTCCGAAATCCGACGACCGCGGCGGCTCGGCGACCGTGTTTACGTGTCTTTCACACGACATAGTCGTCCACGAAACGACACATGCGCTGGTAGACGGCTTGCGCGTGCGTTACACCGACCCGTCTTCGCCCGAGCAAGCCGGTTTTCACGAAGGCTTCGCCGATATTGTCGCGCTGCTTTCAATTTTTTCGCTGCCGAAAGTCGTCGCTTCAATTATCGATAAAAGATTCCAGAGCGATGCCGCAGACGGGGCGGCGACGAATGACCCGGAAGCTATCGATATTACAAGTCTCACTAAAGAATCGCTGCGCGAATCATTGCTGCTGGGTCTGGCGGAAGAGTTCGGAGAAGAAGTTACCGGTATGCGAGGCAGGGCTTTACGTCGTTCGGTGACATTGGAGCCGAGTCCCGAGTATATCCAGAAACCTGAAAAGTTTCCCGCCTTCAAAGAGCCGCATAGGCGCGGCGAGCTGCTCGCCGCCGCCGTAATGAACGCCTTTATTGAAGTGTGGGTTAAGCGTCTGGAAGGACTCGGGAACAGATCGCCGCAAAATCAGGCTGACGCCGCGCAGGAAAATCCTTCCGTCAACGGCATTGTGACCGACTCCGGCGAGACTCTGCTGAATGAGACGACTTTTGAGCGTCTGAAAAGACAGGAGCGGATGAAAAAGGGCGGAGAAGAACTCGATTACACTTATCGCTATCTCGACCGCCGCCGCGTCGTCGAAGAGGGCGCCAGCGTCGCCGATTATTTATTGACGATGGTCATCCGGGCGCTTGATTACAGCCCGCCGTCCGACATTGAATTTTGCGATTTTCTGAGCGCCGTGCTGACGGGTGACCGCGAGCTGCGACCGGACGATTCCAAATACCAGTTTCGCCGGACTTTGCTGGACAGCTTTAAAGCATATGGAATAGAGCCGACCTCCAAAGGCGACGGAACCGAGCCGGGCGTCTGGGAGCCTCCGAATTGTCAACTCAATTACAGTCGCGTCCATCTCGAATCGCTGACACGCGACAGGGACGAAGTGTTTCGCTTTATCTGGGAAAATCGAAAGG
>JALZHR010000253.1 GCA_030860665.1 Acidobacteriota bacterium | reverse complement strand
ATTCAGCACGGGAAAAGGGAGTTTTAACGTTCTTCCCAAACAAAACCACGGCTCTAAGCCGAATCAGAAGGACGTTAAAACGCTCTCTCTTTGTGCGGCTTATCCGACCACGCCGTCAACGACGCGGCTATCAGCGCCACACAATCAGGACACTACCTTTATTCGGGCGGCGCGGCGGCGTAAATAATTATTGGGAAAAGCCGACGATTGGCATATAATTGTCGAGCTAACCGGTTCAATCGTGATATTGCTCACGCCGGTTTTTGAGAGGGAAATCGCTGCGTTTTTAAATCGACCGCAGCGATAAAATTAAAGAAGAGCGCAAACGCGAGCGGCTCGCCGTCTCGTCGGGTTGGCTGCAAAGGCGAAAACGGAGGAGTTTTTATGAGATGCGCCGGACTAGTCCTGTTTACCATTACAATCGTGCTGGCGGCGGGCGGTTTTGCCGGAACGTCGGCACAGCGGCAGCAGGCGCGGCAGACGTCGTCGGTTGCGGAATCCTACCCGGCTTTCACGCGCGCCGGTCGGGTTCTCGATTACGACGCCGCCGGCAACGCAGTGCTGGTTTTCACGGAAATCAGGTATTTTTCGGCAAACGGTGACTGGCACTACCGGGCGGATTATCCGGGCGGAATCGTCGTCGAAACCATTTATCGCAGCGGGCAGGGCGTTTTTTTCCCGGACCACCGAAACCAGCGCCTGATAAAGGTCGGCGAGCCCGCTTCGGGAAGCCCGCGCCGGGCTACGGCTGAGTCCCTGTCAGCGAGTCCGAATTTCGCGCGAACCGAGCGCGTGCTCGACCGCCTCGCTTACGTGCATCGCCGCCGCACCGAAAAATCGTCAGTCGAAGAAACCTATTACGTGCCCGAATTCGGTCTGATTCCGGTCAAACGCGTGACCGTCTTCGCCGGCGGCGTCAGACGCATCGAAGAGCCGCTGAGCCTGACGCCCGGCGAACCCGAGCCGGGGCATTTCAAAGGCGCCGAATACCAGTTGGCGGTGGGCGGGCAGATGGTTTTCGACGCCAAACTTGCCGACCGGATGCGCGCCGGCGGACCCGAACGCGTTTTCCCGCCCGAAGCCGCGGCTCTCGGTATTTCGGGAACGGTCACAGTACAGGTCATCGTTGACGCAAAAAGCGGCGAGGTGCTTTCCGCCCGCGTCACCAGCGTGCCGCTGCCGTTTTTGGACGAGGCGGCGATGAACGCCGCGCTCGGGTCGCGGTTCGAGCCTTCGGGCGACCCGGAAGCAAAACGGATTTTGATAACCGGAGTTTTAAAGTATGAGTTCGCGCTGCCGAAGACGGCTGGCGACAAACCTGCGCCGTAGCGGCGAAAAGGGGCGCGTAATCAGATTACGCGCCCCTTTTTTATTTCTCTCGCGGGAAAACCTTTAGCCTATCAGCGACGGCAGGACGGGCAGGTTTCCGTTATTCACGACCAGATTCGCTTCCGAGTGGTCGAAGATTTCGTCCAGCTCTTTTTCGACCGAGCCGTGACCGCGCGGGATTTGCTTGATAATCGGCTCGAAGTTTTTGAAATCGTAAAGCTCGGTGTCGAGCAGGTGCGAGCCGGTGACGTTCGAGAGCGCCGTCATAATCGACGAGCGGATAAAGGGAATTTCCTTTTCCAGCTCGTTGATTAATCTTTTGACGCGGGCGCGCTTCAAATTCGGCTGCGAGCCGCACAAATTGCACGGGATAATCGGAAACTGCTTTTCTTCGGCGAATTTGGCGATTTCCGATTCCTGGCAGTAGGCGAGCGGGCGGATGACCGTGTTCGTCCCGGCGTCCGAGCGCAGGATAGGCGGCATCGCCTTCAATTGCCCGACGTAGAACAAATTGAGCAGAAACGTGGCGATGATGTCGTCGGCGTGATGCCCGAGCGCGATTTTCGTGCAGCCTTCCTCAATCGCCGTCGAATACAAAATGCCGCGCCGCAGCCGCGAGCAGAGCGAGCAGAAGGTTTTGCCTTCGGGAATGTGCGCTTTGACGACCGAATACGTGTCTTCCTCGACGATGCGATAATTGACATTGATGCTTTCCAGATAATCCGGCAAAACGTGCTCGGGAAAATCGGGCTGTTTCTGGTCGAGATTGACGGCGAGAATCTCGAATCTGACCGGCGCGCGTCTCTGCACGTCGAGCAGCAGCTCCAGCATCGTGTAGCTGTCCTTGCCGCCCGACAGGCAGACCATCACCTTGTCGCCGTCTGCAATCATCGAAAAATCGGCGAGCGCCCTGCCCATCTTTTTCAGTAATTTCGTTTTGGTCTTGCTTTCTACGAACATAATTCTCTGGTTAGTTGTTCGTTGTCGGTTGTTAGTTGCCGGTAGACGTTAAACTAAGAACGCAATTTATATTCAACCGGCAACGAACCACGAACCACGAACAACTGACAACGAACAAATTCGTAACTTTACTACAAATTCCGCCAAAAACCTAGACACACCGGGGCAAAGCATCTATTATAAAACAACCAACTGGAAGTCTAGATTTCCTTAAATTAAAATCGACAATTAAAAAGACTCGCGTTTGCGTCGGAACGATTGCGGCGGCAGCAGCGGCGGCAGACGATTTTCCAATTGTCATTCACCGGGTCGGAGAGGTTTTTTATTATGATTAGAATGGGGCGAGGTTCCAGAGCGACGGAACAACCTAATGAAACACCACAGCAGCAGCAACAACAACAGCAGCAATACCAGCAGCAGCAATCGCAGACAACTTCGGGGAACTATTACGGCTATCAACAGCAGCAGCAGCAGCCGGAAGCCGCTCAAGCCGCTTCGCGCGGCGGCGCGCTGACTGAAAGCGAGGGCATCGCGCGCGATATTAAAGAAGGTCGCCTGAGCGGCTTTGTCGGCGCGGGCACGGTGCTGACGGGCGAGACGAATTTTCAGGCGATGCTGCGCATCGACGGGCATCTGACCGGGCGCGTGATTTCCGATAACGGCACGCTGATAATCGGCTCGGGCGGGCAGGTCGACGCCGACATCATCGTCTCGTCGGCGACCATCGGCGGCACGGTCAACGGCGACATCGTGGCGACGGAAAAGGTCGAGCTCGGGCGCACGGCGCGCGTCCTCGGCAATATTCAAACGCCGCGCCTCGTAATTGAAGACGGCGCGATTTTCGAGGGCAACTGCTCGATGCTCAAAGCCAAGGAAGCCGTCGAACAGCGCGCCGAAGAAGCCCGCCAGGCGCAGTATGCCGCCACTGAATATGCGGCGGCGGCAGCGACCGGAAGCGGCGGCAACGGCTATGAAGAAGTCGTCGCGGGCAGCAGTAGCAGCAGCAGCAGCACCGCCGAAGATTCCTCCGAAGCGGCGGCAAGTTAGGCAGGCAGGCAGGCTGGCTGGCGAATAATTAAAAGCGAATGGTGAATAGCCAACCGTCGGCGGCGCGGATTCCGGTCGGCTATTCGCTGTTTTTGTAGTGAAAAGCGAAAAGTGAATAGTAAATAGTGAAAAACGGAAACTCTTTTCACTATTCACTATTCGCTTTTCACTTCAATAGCGATGACCGAGCAGTTTTCCTTCATCAACGAGGAATTTTTTTCCTTTCGAGCCTCGCCCGAACAGATGGACGCCCTCTGGCGCAAAGGCTGGCGGCATTTCGGCGTGCATTTTTATCGCTACAATCTCGGCTTTTACGAATACGAAATCCGCCGCGTCATCCCGCTCAGAATCCGGCTCGCCGATTTTAAATTTTCCAAAAGCCAGCGCCGCGTGCTTAATAAAAACGCGGAGCTGGAAGCGTCGATTCGACCGGTGCGAATCGACGCGGAAAAGGAAAGTTTGTTCGAGCGCCACAAGCGGCGCTTTAAATCCGGCGTTCCCGATTCGATTTACGATTTTCTCTCCGAAATAGAGCCAGCCGCCGTTCCGTGCGAGGCGCTGGAAGCTTGCGTTTTCGAGGGCGAAAAACTGCTCGCCGCCAGCTTTTTCGACGTCGGCGCGGATTCGATTTCGAGCATTTACGCGATGTTCGAGCCGGCGCAGGAAAAACGCAGTCTCGGCATCCTGACGATGCTGCTGGAAATCCGCTACGCACTGGACGCCGGGAAAAAGTTTTATTATTCCGGCTACGCTTACGAGGGAAATTCCTTTTACGATTATAAAAAGCGGTTTTCCGCGCTGGAAAGCTTCGACTGGCAAAGCGGCGGTTGGGAAAAGTTTGCAGAATAATCGCGCAAAAGTCCGGCTGCTCCGGCGTTCTTCGGGAACAAAAGCGGTTTTCCGGCGTCTTAGGAAGAAGAAGGAGAACAAGAAGAATCGGGGTCTTTATGAAAAAATTTACGAATCCGCTCGATAATATCCGCATCGCCAGCCCGTGCCCGGCAAACTGGGACGAAATGCGCGGCGATGAGCGAACGCGTTTCTGCTCGCAGTGCAGCCTGAACGTTTACAATCTTTCGGGAATGACGCTCGACGAAGCCGAAAACCTTTTATTGACTTCGGAAGGTCGCGCCTGCGTCCGCTTTTATCGCCGCGCCGACGGCACGATTTTAACCAAAGACTGCCCGGTCGGATGGCGGGCTGTGAAGCGCCGCATATCGCGCGCGGCGACCGCATTGGTTTCGCTGTGCGCCGGAATCTTCGCCGGAATTTTCGCTTTTAATCAACCTCCGCGGGCGCGGGAGATTTCAATCGACCCGCAGGCAATTCCCGTTCAGGCGTTAGCGCCGCCGAAAGGCGTCGGGTATAAGAACGATGACGATGCGGCGGCGGAAATTCCGCTCAGTAATCCTGCTCACGGCTCTTGGGAAAAACCCGGAACTGCGGGGGATTTTGATTCGCCCGCGGGCGTCGGAATGGTCGGCAATTTAGAAGAAGTGAAAAAAGCCGTCAGGAAAAAGCGGAAACGCTGAAATCGAAGATAAAAAAATGCCCGATGTTTTTATCTGATGAAACATCGGGCATTTTTTTATCTTCGATTTTATTTCTGTCTTAACCGACCAGACTCAGCTCGGTCGCGGGCGCGGGCGGCGGATTTTCCAGAAACTGCGCCTGTAGAGCCGCGATGGATTCGGGGCTGAAAATCTCGATGTAGCGCGCGGTTTGTTCCGGCGTCATCACTTCCAGCATAAAGCGGTTTTCAACCCACAGCTCGATTAACTGAAACAAGCCTCCGCCGCGATTGCAGGTCAGCACGCGCCAGCCTTCGCGCTCGCCGATTGCCCTGACTTCCGCTTCGCTCAGATGCGTGTTGACGTTCAGATGCGTGGCGGTGTAGCGCGGCGCGTAATCGTCGGCGACGAATTTCGCCTCGTATTCTTCGGTCGGCGTCGACGCGGTGAAATTTTCCTGCGGCGGCAAGCCTTCGCCCGGCACTAAAACCGTGTTGGCGGGCGTCACCTCGACGCCCGTCCCTTTGCCGTCGTTGGCGAGCGCGATAAACGAATTCGGGCACGGCGGGAAGGGAATAACCGTTCCGTCCCACAATTCGGCTAAAACCCGCGCGACCTTTTCCGGGTTATGAACGCCGATGGAGATATGATTTATCATTTGAAAATTGCTCCTTGTATAAATAAATAATTGCCGGAGCATTTTGCTGCTCCCAATTGCTATAGCGGATTTTCCGCGCAAAAAGTACCAGAGCGTTTAAAAATTATTTTCCGCCCGCCGAAACAAAATTCGTCGTTTATGGTAAATTTTCAGGTGAAAATATAAATAGAGCTTGAAACCCCGCGCGCAAGCGGCGCAAATCTTTATGAAAAAAATATTCGTTTTTATCGGCATTCATCTGTGGGCTGTTTTTTTGCTTGTTTCAGTTTCCGCGCAGGATTTTAAAACCGTTCGGGACGGCATCGAATACGCCGAAATGACGCGCGGAACGCGGGAAGAGCCGGTTCATATAAATTTATTAAAACTCGATTTAACGAAAGTCCGGCTCGATGTCGTGCACGCGATGGACGCCGCAATCGGACTGGAGAAAACTTCTTCGATAGCAGCTCGTCACGGCGCGTTTGCCGCGATAAACGCGGGATTTTTCCGGCTCGACAGAAGCATCTTTGCGGGCGACGAGACGGGCGTTTTAAAAATCGACGGAAAGCTTTTGAGTGAAAGTTATGCCAATCGAACCGCGCTCGGAATTATTAACGGAAAAGAAAAGACCGAAACGACTTTCGGACAACTGGCTTTGAGCGAATCCGTCAAAATAAAAAATCGAACATTTGAGATTTCAGGAATAAACCGCCAGCGCGGCAATGACGAGTTAATCAAATACACGCCGGAATTTCACCGCACGACTTTGACTGCGCCAAACGGAATCGAAGTAGTCGTTAGAAACGAAAGAATTGTTCAAATCTTTGAAAGCCGAGGAAGCGCGCCGATTCCGCCGGACGGTTTTGTTCTTTCGGCAAGCGGAAAAATGCGCGACGAAATTTCGCGTCTGTCCAGAGTCGGACAAAAAATGGAAATTTATCGTCGGCAAGACTTCCAATTTATTTCCCATTCGCCCGATACGACGGATGCCGGAATTTTTTTCGGGAAAGCCGAAGATATTGTCGGCGGCGTGCCGCAATTAATCAGAAACGGTAAAATCGAAATCACCTGGGAACTGGAAAAATCCTCAAAAGCTTTTGTTGAGACGCGCCATCCGCGGACGGCGGCGGCGAAATTAAAAGACGGGAAATTTCTGATGGTCACGGTTGACGGTCGCCAGCCCGGCTACAGCGTCGGGATGAATCTGAACGAACTAGCCGCGCTTTTGCTGGAACTCGGCGCAACCGACGCGATGAATCTGGACGGCGGCGGCTCGACGACGATGTTTCTGGACGGCAAAGTGGTCAACAAGCCTTCGGACAAAGAAGGCGAAAGAAGCGTCGGCGACGCGATTCTGGTTTTCCCGCGAAAGAGGAGCTGATGAACGATGAGCGCGGAACAATGAACGATGAATTATTTATTCCGCGTTCCTCACTGCGCATTCCGCATTTAGATAATCTTGACCAGAACTTTTCGCTCGCGCGCGCCGTCGAATTCGCACAGATAAATTCCCTGCCAGCGACCGAGCAGAAGCCTGCCGTTTTCAAACGGGACGGTGACGCTCGAGCCGACGAGCGAGGATTTAATGTGCGCGTCGGAATTGTGCTCGAAATGCCGGAAGCCTTCGTAAAACTGCGGAATCGTGTTTTTCAGAAACAAAAGCATATCGCTTTTCACGTCCGGGTCGGCGTTTTCGTTTATCGTCAAGCCGCAGGTCGTGTGCTGCGTGAAAAGAACGCAGACGCCGTCGCCGTTTCCGGGCAGAAGACTTTCGACCTCGCGCGTGATTTCAATCATTTCCTCGCGCCGTTTCGATTGAACTTTCAGAGTTTTCATAAAAGAAATTTCACCATAAGGGCGCGTAGAAAACAAAGAAGAATTTACAGGGATAGCAGGATAAACAGGAATTAAGAAAAAATCATCTTACAATCCCTGTTTATCCTGTTATCCCTGTAAATTTCCGCTCTTACCGAAGCGCCTGGATGAAGAAAGGCGCGAAGACGAGCGTAAAACCTAAATAAAAAAGCCCCAATTTATGGGGCTTTTTTATCGTCAATAAACAGTTGGACAATTTCTATTTCAGTTTATTTTGAGTATCGACTTTAACCGTTTGTTCCGCCTGAACTTTCGGCGTTGTTTCAACCTGAGTGTGGCGTGCCGTATTAAGCGAGATATGAGGAGCGATAATAAGCGCGACGATGCTCATCAGCTTAATCAGGATGTTCATCGAAGGTCCCGAAGTATCTTTGAACGGGTCGCCGACGGTATCGCCGGTAACGCTCGCTTTATGAGCTTCGCTTCCTTTGTACTCCATTTTCCCGTTAATCTCGACGCCCGCTTCAAACGATTTTTTAGCGTTGTCCCACGCTCCGCCGGCATTGTTCTGGAACATTCCCATAAGCACGCCCGAAACCGTGACGCCCGCCAGTAAGCCGCCGAGAACTTCCGGTCCGAAAGTAAAGCCGACCAGAACCGGGGTAATTAAAGCGATTGCGCCCGGGAGCATCATTTCTCTCAGAGACGCTTTGGTAGAAATAGCGACGCATTTATCGTATTCCGGTTTCGCTTTATACTCCATAATTCCCGGAATTTCTCTGAACTGGCGTCTGACTTCCTGCACCATCGCCATCGCCGCGCGACCGACCGCCGCGATAGCCAGAGAAGAGAAGATAAAAGGAATCATCCCGCCGACAAATAAGCCCGCCAGAACGGGCGCTTTATAAATATCGATTGAGCTGATACCGGCAAGCCCGACGAAGGCTGCGAACAACGCGAGAGCCGTCAGGGCGGCTGAAGCGATGGCGAAACCCTTGCCCGTCGCGGCTGTGGTGTTTCCGACGGCGTCTAAAATATCCGTTCTCGCTCTGACTTCCTTCGGCAGACCGCTCATTTCGGCGATACCGCCCGCGTTGTCGGCAATCGGTCCGAAAGCGTCGATGGCAAGCTGCATCGCCGTCGTCGCCATCATCCCGGCAGCCGCAATCGCGACGCCGTATAATCCGGCGAAATAATGAGACATATAAATTCCCGCCGCCAGAATAATGGTCGGAACTAAAGTCGATTCCATCCCGACGGAAAGACCGCCGATAATATTCGTCGCCGCGCCCGTACCGGATTGCCGGACAATCGAGTAAACGGGACGCTTGCCCATCGCCGTGTAGTATTCGGTCACGATGCTCATCAGCGCGCCGACAATCGAGCCGACCAGAATCGCCAGGAAAACGCCGGTACTGGTAAAGGTAGTCCCTCGCAATGTCAGAGTTTCCGGCAGCATCCATTTTACTAAGAAGAAGCAGGCAATCGTCGTTAAGATAATCGAAACCCAGTTGCCGAGATTGAGCGCTTTTTGAACGTTGCCTTTATCGTCGGAAATTCTGACTAATGAAAAACCGATGATGGAAAAAATAATTCCAATCCCGGCGATAACCATCGGCAGCAGAATCGGGGAAAGACCGTTGAACCGGTCATTGGCGACAATCTCGCGCCCGAGAACCATCGTCGCCAGAATCGTCGCGACGTAAGAACCGAAAAGGTCGGCTCCCATTCCGGCAACGTCGCCGACGTTATCGCCGACGTTATCCGCGATAGTCGCCGGGTTTCTGACGTCGTCTTCGGGAATTCCCGCTTCGACTTTACCGACGAGGTCTGCCCCGACGTCAGCCGCTTTGGTATAGATACCGCCGCCGACCCTGGCAAAAAGAGCAATCGATTCCGCGCCCAGAGAAAAGCCCGCCAGAACTTCAATCGCTTTTTCCATCGCCACGCCGTTCGCCGTCCCGCCGGTGCTCACGACGTAAAGATGATAAAAAACTATAAAAAGCGAGCCGAGACCCAAAACGGCAAGTCCGGCTACGCCGAGTCCCATCACCGTTCCGCCCGTAAAGGCAACTCGCAGGGCGTCTTTAAGACTGGTTCTCGCCGCCTGCGTCGTCCTGACGTTTGCCTTCGTGGCGATATTCATCCCGAAGTATCCGGCAGTCGCGCTGAACACCGCGCCGATAAGAAATGAAAGTGCGATTACGGGAGAAGACGTTTCAACCAAGGTTCCCGACCACGCCAGAAGAACCGCCGCAATGGCTGCGAAATAAGCTAGAATTATCCACTCCGCTTTTAAAAACGCCATAGCGCCCGTGGCGATATAATTCGCCAGCTCAGCCATGTTTTCTTCACCGGTCGCCTGTTTGGTAACCCATGAAGATTTAAATGCCATAACGACCAATCCGAAAATTCCTAATACCGGGATCAGATAAAGAATTGTAGATTCCATTAAAAAATCACCTATTTTTAAGAGTAAATTACTAGTAAGAGCGCTTGCTACAATTGCCAGCGTTCCGTTCTATCTAATTTGTTAAATTGATACTAATAGAAAACTTTATTCTGCAAGGAATATTCCAGCAGAACAAGCGCAAAAGAAAAATTATCCCCGATTTTGGCGAAAATGTTCAAACGCAGAAAGCGCTTTTCGCCAAAATTGTGAAAGGGTTTAGGTGAAAATGTTAGTAAAGCCGACAGGGAACCTGAATAATAAATTTAAGATTTAGAATTGA
>JALZHR010000212.1 GCA_030860665.1 Acidobacteriota bacterium | reverse complement strand
GCCGGATTGGAGCGGATAATCGTCATCGCCGGAAAGCGCGAACCCGCGCGCGTTCAGCGTTCGGAATTATCGACGCCGAAACGAATACGTGCTTTTTTCCCGCGTTGTTCCCGGTAAGCGGAGAGAGTATCGACCTTATCCGATGGCTTTGCGCAAAAATAAAAAAAACAGCGATAAATCGAAAGAGAATTCTAAACTCTGCATTATAAATTTTAAATTATTTCGGATAATGTTTTCCGGGATAATTTAGAATTTACAATTTAGAATTTGGAATTCTCTGATTTTCGTCCGGAGTCTTATCGGGGTTTTAAATTATATTCAGTGAGTTATTTACGCCCTGACGCTTGAAATAAATCAGCGCGCGGCGCGTGTCTTTCTGAATCTGCGCTTTTAATTCTTCGATTCCGGCGAATTTTCTCTCGTCGCGGATGCGGTGCAGGAAGCGTACGCGCAGGACGTCGCCGTAGAGGTCGCCGTCGTAATCGAAAACGTAGGTTTCAATCGACGGCTCGGATTCGTTTTCAAAAGTCGGGCGCACGCCGACGTTCGTGATGCTGCGCCGCCATTCGCCGCTGATAAGGGTCGCCGTCGCGTAAACGCCGAATTTCGGCACGACGCGGTTTCTCGGTTTCAGATTCGCCGTCGGAAAACCGATTGTCCGCCCGCGCCGCGCGCCGTGTATGATTTGCCCTTCGATGCCGTATGGACGACCGAGCATCCGCCGCGCGAGATTGACTTTGCCTTCGGCGAGCAGCGCGCGGATTTTTGAAGAGGAAATTCGCGAGCCGCGCAGGCAGATTTCGGGAACCTCGTCGGCGAAAAATCCGAGCCGCTCGCTCATTCGCCGCAGCAGCTCGATGTTTCCGGCGCGGTTTTTGCCGAAAGCGAAGCCTTTGCCGAGATAAACTTCCTTTGCCTGCAAGCGCCGGTGGACTACGTTCTGCAAAAACTCTTCGGCGTCCTGCTCGGCGAATTCCTTATTAAAACGAATGACAATTGCCTGTCCGATGCCGAGGACTTCAAAATTCGCCAGCCGCTGGTCGAGCGTTTGCAGCAGCGGCGGCGCGCTTTCGGGATACAGAACGGCGCGCGGGTGCGGGTCGAAAGTGATGGCGGTCGGAATGGCGTTGACCGCGCGGGCGCGCTCGACGACCGTCTGCATAATGCGCTGGTGACCGAGATGCAGCCCGTCAAAAACGCCGAGCGTCAAAACCGTCGGGCGCGAGATATTTGCGTTTTCCGTTCCGTGAAAAATTTTCATTTCTGTCGCTGTAGATAGAGCTTCATTCCCAGGTGCTAGCCTTTAAAGCCTAAGTTTTCGTAAAAACGATGCGCGTCCCTGCGGTCGGCGTTCGTTGTCAGTTGAATCATCAGGCAGTTTTTCTCGCGGGCGCGGTTTATCGCCCATTTCATCAATTCCTTGCCGACGCCGCGCCCGCGATATTTTTCCTCGACTCTGACCGATTCGACCGTCGCGCGCTTGCCGCCCTGAAAGCTGATTGACGGCGTGAAGGTGATTTGCAGCGTGCCGACGATTTCGCCGCCGGTTTCGGCGACAATCAGCTCGTTGTTTTTGTCGGCTTCGATTTCCTCAAAGGCTTTGATATAGCTTTCCGGCAAGGGCGTTTCGTATCGCTCGCGCGTCGCGCCGAGAAAATCGTCGGCGAGCATCCGTACGATTTCCGGCAAATCTTCGCGCGCCGCCGGGCGAAATTTAATTTCCATATTTATTCGACGACCAGCCCGTCGTAAGCAAACTGCACGTTTTCGGGCAGCAACTTCGAGTCGCGCGCGTGCAGAATATCGTGATTCAGGTGCGTTAAAAACGCGCGTTTCGGTTTCAGCTTTTCGATATACTCAAGCGCTTCCTGCAAGCCGAGATGCGTCGAGTGCGGCTTGATGCGGACGCAGTCCAGCACCAGCACGTCCAGATTCATCAAGCCCTGCATCGCGTCTTCGGGAATGAATTTCAAATCGGTCGCGTAGGCGAAATCGTTAAAGCGATAGGCGATGACCGGAAGCCGCCCGTGAATGACTTCGAGCGGCGTAATCTGCAAATCTCTGCTGATGCAGAAGGGCGCGTTTTTGACGACCGTGTGCGGAATCAATTGCGGCAGACCGCCGCCGAAATGCGTCGGCTGAAAGATATATTGAAAAATGCGCCGCAAATCTTTCCAGGCGACGTCGTTGGCGTAGATGCCCATCGCGCCGTAGCGAAAATTGAGCGGGCGAATGTCGTCCAGACCGAAAACGTGGTCGACGTGGCAATGCGTAATCAAAACCGCGTCGAGATAACGGATATTCGCGCGGAGCGCCTGCTGGCGAAAATCCGAAGAAGTATCGACCAGAATCGTTTTTCCCGCGTGCTCGATGAGGACGGAAACGCGCAGGCGCTTGTCGCGCGGGTCGGTTGAAAGACAGGTTTCGCAATCGCAGGCGATGGAAGGAACGCCGGTCGAAGTGCCCGTTCCGAGAAAAGTCAGTTTCATAAATCAGCTTGCAGGAAGTTGCAGGAAGTTGCAGATAGTTGCAGGAAGTTGCAGATAGTTAGAAGAAAGTTTCGGAAGATTAAAACTCTAACCTGTCTTTAACTATCTGCAACTTCCTGCAACTATCCGCAACTTCCTGTCAACTATTTTCTACCCAGAATATCGTTCGCCGAAAACTTCTGCGCCGCCTGCTGTTTGAGCTTTTCTTCGGCGAGGCGCATCATCTGCACATACTGCATTCGCAAATCGCCGAGAATTCCGTCGAAAAGCTCCTGCTCTTTCGGGTGCAAATTGTTTTTGGTTTTCTCTTTGAGCATCGCCAGCACGTCGACCCAGTATTTGCCGGTTTCCAAATCCAGGCTGCGCTGTCCCGTCACGGGATGGGGCATCGCGCCGAGCGCGGCGGCGG
>JALZHR010000196.1 GCA_030860665.1 Acidobacteriota bacterium | reverse complement strand
TCCATTTTGCACTTTGCATTTTGCGTTTTGCATTTTTTACGTTTTCACTTTCGTAATCAGATAAGCGCCGATAATCGTGAAGAGAACGAGCGGGCTCCAGACGGCGACGGGCGCGGCGACGTAGCCGTTTAAGCCGAACTGCTCGAAGGTGTTCGTCACGCCCATAAAAAGAAGCCAGATGCCGACGGCGTAGCCGACCGTCAAAGCCTTCCCTTTCCGGCTCAGGGAAAGCGCGAACGGCGCGGTAAACAGCGTGATGATAAACGGCAGAACAAGAGTCGTATATTTTTTTTCGAGCGCGACCGCATACATCCTCTTTTCGCTTTCCGATTCGACCGTAGAAAGCTTTTCGGCGGTTTCCGAAGCGGTCAACTGAGTCGGTTTAGTATAAATCTGGCGAAACGGATTGAACGACGCTTCCAGAATTCTTTCCGTCTCGGCTGCCGGAAGCGGTTTGGTTTCGATGTGGCTGCCCTCCTGCCAGATTGTTTTCTGCGCCGCTCCTTTTAATTCGATTTTGTCTCTCGCCCAGATAGCTTCCTCGGATTTCGTAAACGATTTCAGCCTTTCATTATCGCCCTCAAACTCGAAAACGTATAGATTTGTGACTCGCTGACGGTCGAAATCCTTCTCGTTCAAATCGAATGAGTAAACTCGATTATCGGACGCAATCCAGAACTTCCCTTCCTTGGCGGCGAGAATTCCCTTGTTGCGGATTTGCGTGCGCAGAGCGTCCTGCGTGCGATTTGTTTTAGTCAGAACTCGTTCCTGAATCTGCCAGTTTATCAAGCCGATTGCCGCCATCAGCAAAAAACACGGCAGCAAAAGCCGGTAGACGCTCTGACCGGCTGCCGTCCACGTCACGACCTCGTTCTGTCTGGATTTGATAACAAAAGTCGCGAGCGTGGCAATCATCAGGCAGGACGGCGCGACCTGTATGTAGATAAAAGGCAGCAAATAAAGAAGATAACTGGTCAAAAGGCTGAAGCCGTTGTCGATGGTGCCTGCAAAACGCCACATCTCGAACGCCGTGAAGATGACGTAAATCGAAGCCAGAAACCCGATCGACAAGGCAAAGAATTTCAGCAGATTGGAAACGATATCGAAATCTAAAATTCCCGTCCCGATATTAGGAAAGCTGCGTTTATTCGGATTGCTTTCTAGCCGCAGCGGCAGCGGCGGAAAGCTATCTTTTAAACGAGAGAAAATCATGATCCGGCGCATCGAGCCGATTCGCTGCGAAAGATTAAACCAGATTATAAGCGCCAGCGTGACGGCGACCGGAATCGAGTATGCGCCCAAAACGCTTAATTTGCCGGAGCGCGCTATCTGCTCGCCCAGAAGCGCGAGCAGATAGTAGCCAATCAGGCTGAAGAGCGCCAGAAAAATCCCGAAGCCTCTGCCGCCGCGATTAAACCGCAGAACCAGAGACGCGCCCAAAAGAGCGAAAAGAAGCGGCGTGATGGAAAGAACTATGCGCCGCTGCCACAGAATCTCTGCTTCCGTGCGCTCTCTGCCTTCCTTTTTTCGGGCGAAAGCGGCAAGTTCCTCTAAACCCAATTCGTCGGCGTTTTCTTCGGCTTTGGTTAACCTTTGGATAATCTCGCCCCGCTTGGTCTGTATGACGAAGCGCAGGTTTTTGATTTTTTCAAAAATGACCGGCTTCCCGGCAGCGCCGGGCGTGAAGGTGGAAACCAGCGCCTCTTCCAGAACCAGCTCCGAATCTTCATTGTTTGAATCGATCTTTCCATTCCTAGACGTTATCAGACGCATTTGCCCGGTTTGTTTGTCTTCATTAAAAATAAAGATATTTTCCCAAGTGCCTCTGAGTATGTCGCCGGATTTGACGTAAACCGTATAGCCGCGCAGCTCCGTGTTAAAAACGCCCGGCTCGATCGGCGATTCCATCTTGAAAAGCGCGGTTTGCAGCGCGACCTTGCGGACGACCTGCGCCGCTATCGGGACGCCCCGCCAGTTAATCAGAAAAGCGAATCCCGAAAGAACTAAGCCTAAAAGCGCAATCGGCAGAATAATTTGCAGATTGCCGACCCCGGCGGCGCGAATCGCCGTCAGCTCGCTGTCGCCCTGCATTTTTGCCAAGCCGATGATCACGCCGACCAGAATCGCCATCGGGCAGGTGAAGGCAATCACGCTCGGCACGAGCGCGAAAGTCAGCTGCCAGACGAGACCGGTCGGCAGGTTGGCGTTAAAAAAAATGTCGGAATAGCGGCTGGCTTGCTGCACGAATAGAATGACGCTCAGCAGAATCCACGTGAAGAGAAAGTATGGAAGAACCGCCTGCAGGACATATCTGGAAATTAACTTGGAGAAAAGATTCATCTTTTTGGAGCGAGCGGCAGCGGCAATAATTTACAAACCGGCGACGAGAATTTTATCGTTCTTTAATTCCTTTCCCAGAATATTCGCGATAAGGCGTTTTAAAATACCCGAAACTTCTTTTATTTCTTCAGTTTTACCCTTTGTCAACTCGGCGAACCTGGCGGGCGCAAGCGTCTGCGCGACCGAATATATCTTTCTCAAATCGGCGGCGACGACATTTCTGTTTTTGCCCGGGTGGCAGTATTCGCAAAGCAGGTGAAAATTGACCTGCAGGCTCGCGTTCTCGCCCGCGCCGAATTGTCTTTTGCAATTATCGCATCTTTCCCACGACGGCAGATAACCGCCCAGACGCAGCAGCCAGATTTCAAAATAAAGCGCGACCGCTTCGAGAAATTCCGGGTGACCGGCGGCGGTTTCCAGACAAACGCGCGTCATTCGATAGATTCTTTCGTTCGGCTCGTGCGGCGGGACAAACTCGCTCAGAAGCTCTGCGAGATAGGCGAATTTTTGCAGAAACAGAGGATTGCTCGCCGCCTCGAAAAACGATTTTTGCAGTTCAATCTGGCTGATGGAGACGAGTTCTCTTTCTTCTTTCTGATAAAACGTCGCGTTGACAATCGAAAAAGGCTCGAGCCCGCCGCCGAAACGGCTTTTCAGACGCTTTGCGCCCTTTGCCACGCCGCGCACCAGCCCGTTGTTTTGCGTGAGAAAAACGACGATTTTATCCGCTTCCGCCAGCGGATAGGTTTTTAAAATCAAGCTCTCCGTTTCAAATATTGCCATGACGATAAAAATCAATTAAGGAATAAAATAAAATACCCAGGCGAGCGCCAGACTTATCAATACGAACTGGGCAAATATTTTCAAGCCGTAAAGGAACCTTTCTCTCGCACTGTCGGCGGTATGAAACGCCGCGAAAGCCGCCGCGACGAGCAGCGCAAAACCGATTAAATATAAAATATGAATCATTTTTTTCGTCCCAGAGAAATGTCTGCGGCATCAATCACCGCCAGATAATTTATCAGCCCGGCAACTTCCAGAAATCTTCCGGCGTATTCAAAGGTCGCCCACGAGGCGGCATTCGTCGCCGGTTGATTAAAAGTTAGAAACAAGCTGACCAGGCAGCCCAAGCCGTTTCCGAGACGGGCGAAAATATTCAGCACGTAAAGCAGCAGCCCGTCCTTAAAGCTGTATCCCGGATAATATGCCCCGCCGCCGATAATGCCGACGATAAGCATAATCCAGACGACCGCGCCGATAATTAAGCCGCGCCGCAAACGCCCCAGATATATATGCCCGACGCCGGGTAGAAACCATGCGATGATGCCCGTTAAGATAAAGTTTCCCATCGTTTTTATTTAAACTATAAATTTAACTGTCGGCTTGCCGACGCTTAAAACCCGTTTCAGTTTTTGTCTCGTAAATATAGTATTATACTACATTTAGTTGCTTAAAGTAATTCCTAATCCTTCTAGTAAAGAAAATATCTTTCGCGCAGGACACGAAATGATTTTTCATCTTCCTGCCAGGAGCTTTGAATCTCGCTCAAATCCGTTCCCTGCTCGAAACTTTCCCGCAATTTGGTCGTTCCGGCGATGACGTCGAACGGATTCCGGTCGAAAACGTATTCATACGGCGGATTTTTCCATTTGAACTCGGAGCCGTATAAATCAAAACAGGTTTTGACCATCGCCGCGCCCGTCATCACCGGCTTGAAGGCTTGGCGGTCTAAAACGTGTATGAAGACGCCGCCGCAGCCGGTATCGGCGTGCTTCTGGAACGTCGGCAGAAACTCAACGGCTCGAAAAGTTACGCCTGGAAGTTCAAGTGAATTGAGAGCTTCCGCATATTCGTCCGAGTTGATGAAGGGCGCGCCGACAATCTCGAAAGGACGCGTCGTTCCGCGCCCTTCGGAAACCTGCGTGCCTTCAAAATAAACCGTCGCCGGAAAAACCACGGTCGTGTCGACGGTCGGCATATTCGGCGAAGGCAGCACCCAGGGCGCGTCGGTTTCGTCGTAAAAATCCTCGCGCGACCATTCATCCATCGTCACAACTTCCAGCTCGCAATTTATTGAAAACTCTGCGTTAAACAGCCTTGCCAGTTCTCCGCTCGTCAAGCCGTGTCGCATCGGTATGGGAAACATTCCGACAAATGATTCGTGACCTTTTTCCAGCAAACTTCCCTCTACTTCGATGCCGTTTATCGGGTTCGGGCGGTCGAGCACAAACATTTTTTTGCCGAATTTCGCGCAAGCCTTCATCGCGTTCGCCATCGTATAGATGAACGTGTAGACGCGACAGCCGACGTCCTGCAAATCGAAAACCACCGCATCGACGTTTTCCAGCATTTCCTCGGTCGGCTCGCGCGTTTCGCTGTAGAGCGAGTAGACGGGCAATTTGGTTTTCCGGTCAATCGTGTGCGAGGTTTCGATCATATTGTCCTGCACGTCGCCGCGAATGCCGTGCTGCGGTCCGAAAAGCGTGGTTAAATTTATCTCCGCGTTTTCAAAAAACAAATCAGCCGCGTGCCGAAATTGGTGGTCGACCGTAGCCTGATTGCAAATCAAGCCGACGCGTAAATTTTTTAGAAGATGCAATTGCTCGTCTAAAACTTTTTCCAAGCCGAGTTTAACGGCTTTGCGTTGAAGTTTTGTCATAATTAATTACTTGCAATTTGTGATAAAAGTTTCAAAAATATTTCTTGATAAATCGTCCGTTCTCCAGGACAATTCCGGGTGCCACTGGACGCCCAGTACAAAGCGGTCGGCGCGCGTGTCTTCGATGCACTCAATCACGCCGTCTTTTGTCCGCGCCGTCGCTCTCAGGTTTTTTCCGATCGCCTTGACGGATTGATGGTGATGCGAATTGACGCGCACGATTGTTTTATTCCCGGCTAAGTTAGCCAGCAGGCTTTCGTTCTCGATTTCAATCGTGTGCGAGCTGCGCTCTAACGGTTTTCCCTGCTCGTGCTTCACGGCGCCGGGAATCTGCGACTCTATATCCTGAAACAAGCTGCCGCCGCGCGCGATATTCAAAGCCTGCATCCCGAAACAAATTCCGAGCAGCGGGGTTTTCAGCTTTTCCGCTTCAGCCAGCACCAGAAAATCCGTCTCTTCCTTTTCGGGCACGATGTTTTTTAATTTCGGATGCGGCTCTTCGCCGAAATATATCGGGTCGACGTCGGTGTCGCTGCCGGGCAGCAGAACGCCGTCCAGATTTTTTAAGGCTTCGGCGATATATTCCTCGCTCGCGATGAGGCTTATGTGAAAAGGTATCGCTCCCAGAGCTTCGATTGCCTCGCTGTAATCGCGTCCCAGATAAAACCGGCGGGCGTCCATATCGAGGCGCATTGTGATTCCGATTCGTGGTCTCCTCATACGACTTGGATAATGTTCAACCAATCGGGGCGGGTCTGTCAATTTGAGCATTTGAAATTAAACCTTTATCATTATCTATTTGATGATGAATTCACAAAACTCTATTCGCTCGACCACCGTCCTGCTTGTCCGGCGCGACGGGAAAACCGCGATGGCTGGCGACGGGCAGGTCACGCTCGGCGAAACCGTAATTAAAGGCAACGCGCGCAAAGTCCGGCGCATTCACGACGATAAAATACTGGTCGGCTTTGCCGGCGCGACCGCCGACGCCTTTTCGCTTTTAACCCGCTTCGAGTCGAAGCTGGAGCAGTATCAGGGGCAGCTGGAACGCGCGGCGATCGAGCTCAGCAAAGACTGGCGCACCGATAAGATTCTGCGCAATCTCGAAGCTCTTCTGATTGTCGCCGACGCGGGCGGCGCGTTTCTTATCTCCGGCAAAGGCGACGTTATCGCTTCGGACGAAGGCTTGCTTTCGGTCGGCTCGGGCAGTATGTTTGCGCTTGCCGCGGCGCGCGCTTTGATGAAGCATACCGAGATGTCGGCGCGTGAAATCGCCGAAGAGGCGCTGAAGATTGCCGGTGAAATCTGTATCTATACCAATTCAAACATCGTTTTGGAAGAAATTTAAAATGCCGATATATCTGTCCGGTGAAACCGTGGAAAAACCGAAATTAGATGATTTAACGCCGCGCGAGATCGTCGAGCAGCTCGACAAATACGTCGTCGGTCAGACCTTAGCGAAACGCGCCGTCGCGGTCGCCCTGCGCAACCGCATCCGCAGGCAGAAGCTGCCTCCGGAAATCGCGCAGGACGTTTTGCCGAAGAATATTCTGATGATCGGCTCGACCGGCGTCGGCAAAACCGAAATCGCGCGGCGGCTGGCGCGGCTGGCGAACTCGCCCTTTATCAAAATCGAAGCCTCGAAATTTACCGAAGTCGGCTACGTGGGGCGCGACGTCGAAAGTATGATTCGCGAGCTGACGGAAGTCGCCGTCGATATGACCAAACAGACGGCTTTTGAAGAAGTCCGCGCGCAAGCCGAGCAAAACGTCGAGGAAAAAATTCTCGATATTTTATATCCGCCGACAAACAATTATTATTCTTCAAACAGCTATGACGAGGGCGAAAGCGATTTTACGACTAGCCTGGAAGACAGGCAGAAAACCAATCGCACGCGTGAAAAGCTGCGCGAGCAGTTGAGAAACGGAGATTTGGACGACCGCCTGATCGAGGTCGACGTGCAGGACCGCTCGACGCCGATGATCGATATTGTCGGCGGCGGTCAGGGCATGGAGGAAATGGGCGTCAATTTCGGCGATATGCTGGGAAACCTTTTTCCGAAAAAGACCAAGCACCGCAAGATAAAAATCGCCGAAGCCCGGGAATACCTGCTGCGCGAAGAACAGGAAAATCTCGTCGATATGGACAACATCACGCGGACGGCTATCGAGAAAACTGAAAATTCCGGCATCGTCTTTTTGGATGAAATCGACAAAATTGCCGGGCGCGAAGGCGCTTCGGGCGGCGGCAGCGGTCCTGACGTTTCGCGCGAGGGCGTCCAGCGCGATTTGCTGCCGATTGTCGAAGGCACGACCGTCAATACTCGTTACGGGATGGTCAATACCGAGCATATTCTTTTTATCGCCGCCGGAGCTTTTCACGTTTCCAAGCCTTCGGATTTGATACCGGAATTGCAGGGACGTTTCCCGATTCGCGTCGAGCTCGAATCCTTAACGATTGAAGACCTTAAGCGAATCCTTACACAACCTAAAAATTCGCTTATTAAGCAGTATCAGGCACTGCTTAATACGGAAGGCGTCCGGCTCGAGTTCACCGCGGAAGCAATCTCGGCGCTGGCTGAGATGACCGCGCACATCAATAAAACCACCGAAGACATCGGCGCGCGAAGGCTTCATACGCTGCTCGAAAAGCTGCTAGAGGAAATCAGCTTTCTGGGAACCGAGCTGGAAGAAAAAAATCAGATAATCGACGAATACTACGTCAAGGAAAAACTGGAAGGCATCATCAAAGACCAAAACCTGAGCCGGTATATCCTGTAAATTAAAATGATGTTTAACGGATTATTAAACCTTACGCAATTAAGCAGATGCTTTCCGCCTAAAACAGCATTAGCGTTTATAATATTTGTTTTGCTTATCTTTATCGCTTCAGCGGGCTGCGGCAAAAGAAAAAATCCTCTGCCGCCGATTGAAAAAGTTCAGCAGCGGGTCGAGATATCAGGCTTTCAACAGGGCAATAAAGTAAACCTCAGCTGGACGCTGCCCGTTGCGGCGGCTCAGAACGCTTCCGACACGAGCGTTTCGAGCATTAAACAGGTTGACGTTTATCGCCTGGCTGAACCGCTCGACGCGCCCGCCTCGCTCACGGAAGAAGATTTCGCTTCGCGCAGCACGCTTATCGGCTCCGTGACGATTTCGGACGAAGACCGCGCGCGACGGCAGATAACTTATACTGACTCGCTGGAATTTGCGGGACAAGCCGTCAAGCTGCGTTACGCCATCCGTTTTGTTAATGCAGCCGGGCAGAAAGCCGGTTTTTCCAATTTTTTATTAATCGAGCCGACGGCGCGAGTCGCGGCTGCGCCTTCTCTCGCTTCGCCCGGCGTTACACAGGATGCGATTTTGCTTAGATGGCAGCCGCCGACAGCGAATGTCGACGGCTCAAAGCCCGTAAATGTTCTCGGTTACAACGTGTATCGCGCCGAGATGGAAACGACGCAGGCGCAGCCGGGCAAAATGCTGAACACAGTCCCGGTTACGCGCAGCGAATTCAGCGACAGGGCTTTCGAGTTCGAGCGCAGCTACCGGTATTTTGTCCGCGCGGTCTCGCTCGGCGCGAACGGGCAGCCGATCGAAAGCGCCAGCTCGAACGCCGTGGAAATCGTTCCGAAGGATACGTTTCCGCCGTCCGCCCCGAGCGCTTTAACGATTGCCGCGACGCCCGATACAATCTCGATATTTTTCGCCGCCAATCTAGAAAATGACGTTGCCGGTTATCGCGTTTTTCGCTCGACCAATCCGGATTTGCCGAAACCGGAATGGCAGAACCTGACGCCGAATCTGCTGACGACCAATACTTTTCAGGACACTAAAATCGAACCGGGCAAAACATATTATTATTACCTGACGGCGGTTGATAAATTCGGCAATACCAGCGAGTCTTCGGAAGTCGTCGGCGAAACGGTTCCGTAACGTGAAATTATATGAAAATCTGTCGTTTTATAAATAAAAACCAAGCGGAGCAATACGGCGCGCTGCATAACAATCGCGTTTTCCCTTTTCCCGAAACGAATGACGTCGGCGGCGTGCCCGAAACGCTGAAGCTGGTAGAAAGCTTCGATTTATCGGAGATTAAGTTTCTCCCGCCCGCGACGCCTTCAAAAATCGTCTGCGTCGGCAGAAATTACGCCGAACACGCCGCCGAGCTCGGCAACGAAGTTCCGAAAGAGCCGCTTTTGTTTTTGAAAGCTCCGTCCTCTCTAATAACCGAGGGCGAGGCGATTGTTATTCCCGAACAATCCGTACAGGTCGAGCACGAGGGCGAGCTTGCCATCGTTATCGGACGCGAGTGCAGAAAACTGTCCGATGACGACAATCCGTTTGAATATGTTTTCGGCTATACCTGTCTGAACGACGTGACCGCCAGAGATTTGCAGCGCAAAGACGGACAGTTTACACGCGCGAAATCGTTCGACACTTTTTGCCCTATCGGAGCGTTTATCGAAACCGAGCTGGACGTTTCCGACCTTCGCGTCGTGACGAAAGTCAACGGGCTGGTCAAACAGGAAGGACGCACTTCGCAGATGGTTTTTCCGGTTGATTTCCTGATACGCTATATTTCAAATATGATGACCTTAAACGCGGGCGACATCATCGCGACCGGAACGCCTTCCGGCGTTTCCAAATTAAACCAGGGCGACGTTTGCGAAGTAAAGATTGAAGGCGTCGGCAGCCTGCGAAACCCCGTCGAATAAGCTATTTAACAAAATACTATTTTAAAGAGGAGAGATATGAAATTTTTTATTGACACCGCTAATCTGGACGAAATCCGCGAAGCTAACGAGATGGGCTTGATTGACGGCGTGACGACCAACCCGTCTTTGATAGCAAAGGAAGGCAGCGTGGATTTTGAAAAACACATCGCCGCGATTTGCGAAATGGTTCCGGGCGACGTTTCCGTCGAGGTCACCAGTCTGGAAGCTGCGGGAATGCTGGAAGAAGGACGCAAATTTGCGAAAATCGCTCCGAACGTAGTGATTAAATGCCCTCTGACTTTGGAAGGCTTGAAGGCAACGCGCGCTTTCAGGGCGGAAGACACGAAGGTTAACGTTACGCTCTGCTTTTCAGCCGCCCAGGCGCTTCTCGCGGCGAAAGCCGGAGCGACCTATATCAGCCCGTTTATCGGCAGGCTCGACGACATCGCGCAGGACGGTATGCAGCTAATTCGCGATATCGTGCAGATTTACGACAATTACGGATTTACGACCGAAGTTCTCGCCGCCAGCATCCGTCATCCGATGCACATCGTCGATTGCGCTCTGGCGGGCGCGGACGTCGCCACGATTCCCTTCAAAGTTATTCAGCAGCTCGTCAAACATCCTCTGACGGATAAGGGCTTGAACGCGTTTTTGAGCGACTGGAAGAAGCGCGGAATAAGCTAGAGTTCTTTGTTCAAAGCTCTAGAACAATAAAAGGCTTGAGGTATACCTCAAGCCTTTTATTGTTTTTCCGATAATCCAATCTTCACCGAACAACTCATTTCTTAAATTTCGCCATCTCCGGCGGTCTATTTCCCGAAAAGGTTTGTGAAATAGCTTACTGCTGTTATGAAAAACGTGCTTGATTTTATATTAGTTGGCTAATAGAATATTTATTAGCCGGTTAATATTAGTCAGTTAATAATATTTTCATTAGGTAGTTAAGGTTTTAATAAGAGATATATGAAAGATTCGTTAAGTTTTCTGTTTACACAAATTAGCAATACGCATCGCGCCAGTCTGGAAAAGCTGATGTGTGAAATCGGGCTGCACGCGGGGCAGGTTTTTGTTTTAAACTCATTATGGGAAACGGACGGGCAAAGTCAGGCTGATTTGGTTCGCGCTCTTCAGGTTTCGCCGCCGACAATTACTAATATGGTCGCCAGAATGGCGGAAGCAGGTTTTGTCGAGCTGAGAAAATGCGGGAAAGACGCACGCTTGATGCGCGTATATTTGACCGAAAAAGGTGCGCAAATTAAGTCGAAAGTCGAAGAGCAATGGCGGAAATTAGAGGAGTCTATGTTCTCCGAGTTGAGCGAGCCGGAGAAGATGATGTTTTCCCTGCTGCTGAAAAAAATCAAAAAATAACCGTCGGCTTGACTTCGGCTTCATCTAAATAGTAACCAATTAGCAGGTTATGTATTCAATCGAAGCTCAAAGCCTGATTAAAGATTTCGGTTCGTTTTGCGCCGTCGACGGCATCAGCTTTCAAGTGAAACGCGGCGAGACTTTCGCGATTTTAGGCGCAAACGGCGCGGGCAAATCCACGACGATGCGGATGATTGCCTGCCGCTCGCCTTTAACCGGCGGCAATCTTTTTGTCGAGAGCTTCGACGTCGGGAAAAACGAGCGTGAAATTCGTGCGCTGATCGGCGTCGTTCCGCAGGAAAACAACCTCGACCCGGATTTAAACGTCCGGGAAAATCTTCTGGTTTATTCCAGATATTTTCGCCTGGCAAAAGATTACGCCGAAGCCAGAACCGACGAGCTGCTTGATTTTATCCGGCTCAAGGAAAAGGCTTCCGCTAAGGTCGACCATCTTTCGGGCGGGATGAAACGGCGTCTGGTGATTGCGCGCGCGCTGCTTCATCGCCCGAAAATACTGCTGCTGGACGAGCCGACCACCGGCTTGGACCCGAATGTCCGGCAGGAGATTTGGGAAAAGCTCGAAGAGCTGCGCCGGACTGAAAACCTGACCATCGTGCTTTCGACGCATTATATGGACGAGGCGGAAAAGCTCTCGCATCGCCTGATTATGATGTCGCGCGGAAAAATCGTCGCCGAAGGCGTGCCGGGCGAGTTAATCAAAGCGAATGTGCGCCGTTATGCGCTGGAAATCCGCGAAGCCGAAGATATTCCCTTAAAACAGGCTGATGAAAATATTCTGGCGGTCAGGCGCGGCACGGCTCACCTGTATTTTGCCGAAACGACGCAGCTGCTGACGCCTTTAATGAATGGATATGGCTCGCGCCCGATGCTTCTTCGCCCTTCAAATCTGGAAGACGTTTTTCTGCAGATTGCCGGTTGATTCTTCAGAAACCCGGCTGCGCCCCGCGCGCAATTGATTTCAAAGCTTTCAGGCTACTGCCGGATAATTTGCAAATCCATTTAATTTAAGGGATTATCAGAAACGCATATCAACAACAGCGGCAGAATATTTATTGAGTTTTCGCTTTCGGCATCTGCCCGCGAAAAAGGCTGGGTCGAAAAGTCTGGAAAGGATAAATATATGAAAATACTGTTAGCGACCGACGGCACGAAATACAGCGATGCGGCGCTGGAAATAGTCTCGAAGCTGAATTTCGGAGCGCCGTGCGAGATAAAAGTGATAACGGTGGTGGATATGGCTGTGCCTTTGACGGTCGATGTTTACGCCGGGTATCTATCGTCGACCGCCGAGATTGAAAAAGCGGCGCGAGAGCACGCTTCGAAAACGCTGGAAGAGACGAAAACCAAACTGGAAAACCGTTTCGGCGACCAGAACGTCACGATTACGACCGAAGTTTTATTCGGCTCGCCCGAGAGCCGCATCGTCGAAACCGCCGAGCAGATGCACGCCGATTTAATCGTCGTCGGCTCGCACGGCTATAATCGCTGGGAGCGGCTTCTGCTCGGCTCGGTATCGGATTCGGTTGTGCATCACGCGCCATGCTCGGTGCTGGTGGTGCGCGTGCCGAAAACATAATTGTTTTGGGTCTAGAGTAGTTAAGATTATAACGGATGTTTCCGCAGAACACTTAACAACACTTGATACAAATCATCTCGACGATGATTAAAACGAAATTCAGACTCTTTCAAGTGCAGCAGAAACTTTTCGGT
>JALZHR010000129.1 GCA_030860665.1 Acidobacteriota bacterium | reverse complement strand
AGAATCAACAACAACAACAACCTGTCAAAGGCGCGTCGTTATGGCGCGACGCGTGGAAGCGTCTGCTGAAAAACAAGCTCGCCGTTTTCGGTCTGGTGGTCATCACCCTGATTGCGGCTGCCGTCATAATCGGTCCTTTTATTCTGCAAAAAGTCGCCGGAATCACGCCGGACGGAATGCCGACGAGCGGCGACCTTTTCAAATCTTCGCCGCCGAGCGGGCGACACTGGATGGGCACGGACGACGCCGGTCGCGATATTTTCGCGCGCGTTTTACAGGGCGGGCGCATCTCGCTGATGGTCGGCATCATCTCGACGGTCGTTTCCCTGGTCGTCGGCGTCAGCTACGGCGCGATTGCCGGTTATCTCGGCGGGCGCATCGACAACATAATGATGCGAATCGTCGACGTTCTTTATTCGATTCCTTATATTCTGGTCGTTATCGTTTTGCTGTCGGTTTTCGGCGGACCTAATACGCCGCAGTGGATTCAGTCGATGGCGAATAATTTCGGCGGCGGTCAGGGCTTGAGCCAGATTTTTCTTTTGTTTTTCGCGCTCGGGCTGGTTTCGTGGCTGACGATGGCGCGCGTCGTGCGCGGGCAGATTCTGAGTCTGAAAAATCAGGAATTCGTGATGGCGGCGCGCGCGACGGGCGTTTCGACGCCGTCGATTATTTTTCGCCATCTCGTGCCGAACGCTCTGGGTCCGGTGATTGTTTACGCGACGCTGACGATTCCGTCGGTAATGCTCACCGAAGCGTTTCTCTCATTCTTAGGAATCGGCGTGCAGGCTCCCTACGCTTCGTGGGGAAGTTTGGCAAACGACGGCATCAAAAATATCTCGGTCTTCCCGTGGCAGTTGATTTTTCCGGGCGTGACGATGGCTCTGACGCTTTTCTCGCTGAATTTTCTGGGCGACGGCTTGCGCGACGCACTTGACCCGCAGACGAGGAAATTCTAGGAGCGACGACCGGTTGATGAAGAAAAGACTTTTTCTTTTGATATTTTCGGCTTTGATTTGTTTTTCATTTTTGACGTCGGCGGCAAATGCGCAAAAGAGTAAACCGGCGGCGGCGGCGCAGCAAAAGCTGAACGTCGTCAGAGAAGGCGTCGGCATCGAAGGCGTCGTCGTCGGCAAATCGACGATGGACGAAGTCGTTAAAAAATTCGGAAAAGATTATAAGTGGGCGGCGCATAAAAAATATTCGTTTTCGATGTCGTATCCGAATCTCGGTCTGACCTTTTATATGTGCCAGTCGGACAAGCGCAAACAGATTTTCGACATAGAAATCAAACAACCTTACCGGGCGAAAACGAGCAGAGGCATTATTCTGGGTAAAAGCACAGTTGCGGATATTTACAAAATCTACGGCAAATCTCGTCGCGGCGACGCCACGTCCGGCGAAGACCTTGAATTTCGCGGCGTGAGTTTTTTCTACAACACTATTCGCGGCAAAAAGGTCGTCACGGTGATTGATGTCGTCGAAAATTCCGGTATCCGGCAATGCACCGAAAATAAAGTGCAGGGAAAATAAGCGGACAGACGTGAAAAAACAACGCCGGCAATTCTCTTATTCGTCTTCTGCTGCCGCGCAGCGGCTGATAGCTAACAATTTCGAGTGTTAATTTTTGAAACAAAATGAGCGAAAACAACGGAAGCATCTTAAGGGTCAACAATCTGAAAACTTATTTTCAGACCGAGGACGGCGTCGTCAAAGCGGTTGACGGGATTACGTTCGAGCTGAAAAAGGGCGAAACTCTGGGCATCGTCGGCGAATCCGGCTCGGGAAAATCGGTGACGAACCTGTCGGTGATGCGCCTGATTCCCGAGCCGCCGGGAAAAATCGTGGACGGCGACATTATTTTCGACGGCATCGACGTCCGCAAGCTCTCGATTGACGACGTGCGCAGCATTCGCGGCAAGCGCATCGCGATGATTTTCCAGGACCCGATGACCTCGCTCAACCCGTTTCTGCGCATCTCGACGCAGCTGATGGAAGTCACGCGCCTGCATCTCGGGCACACGAAAGAGCAGGCTTACGAGCACGCGATAAAAATGCTGAAAACGGTCGGCATTCCCGACGCGGAAAATCGCGTCGACGGCTACCCGCACGAGTTTTCCGGCGGTATGCGCCAGCGCGTGATGATTGCGATGGCTTTGTCGTGCGACCCGGAATTATTGATTGCCGACGAGCCGACGACCGCGCTCGACGTGACGATTCAGGCGCAAATTCTGGAGCTTATCAAGGATTTGAAGGCGAGAATGGGAACGAGCGTCATCCTGATTACGCACGATTTGGGCGTCGTCGCGGGAATGACCGATAAAATTATCGTGATGTATGCCGGAAAAGTTTTCGAGCAGGCGCCGACCGGCGAGCTTTTCGCGACGCCCGCCAATCCTTATACGAGAGGCTTGCTGAAATCCGTTCCCGACCCGGCGCACGAGGACGGGACGGAGCTTTACCAGATTCCCGGACTGCCGCCCGACGTGGCGCACCTGCCGCCGGGCTGCCCGTTTTCGCCCCGCTGCGACTGGGCGCAGGACATCTGCCGCCGCGAGTATCCGCCGTTCGTCCAGATAAACGAAAATCACCATTCGCTGTGCCATTTCGCGCGCGAGGTCTACGCCGAATCGGTCAGGGAAAACGCAGGTAAAGCAGCGACGGAAGTCGATTTGCAGATGAAAGTTGACGAGTAGTAACCAACAGCATTATTTATGAATGAAAACGGAAACAATTTAATTTCGATTCAGGATTTGAAAGTCCATTACAAAATGGGCGGCGGGCTTTTCAAGGAAACAAAACACGTCAAAGCCGTCGACGGCGTTTCGCTGGACATTAAAAAGGGCGAAACGCTCGGTCTGGTCGGCGAGTCGGGCTGCGGAAAATCCACGCTCGGCAAGGCGATTCTGCGTCTGACCGAGCCGACCGGCGGCAAAGTGATTTATAACGGCAAGGATTTGGCGCACTTAAAGCAAAGCCAGATGCGCGACCAGCGCAAGAATCTTCAGATGATTTTCCAGGACCCGTATGCGTCCTTAAATCCGCGAATGACGGTCGGGCAGATTATCGGCGAGCCGATTCGTACTTTCGGCTTGAGCCGCGGCGGCTCGGTCAATGAAAAAGTACAGGAACTGATGGAAACGGTCGGTTTGAGCCGACGCTTTATCAAACGCTACCCGCACGAATTTTCCGGCGGTCAGCGCCAGCGTATCGGCATCGCCCGCGCGCTGGCGGTCGACCCGGAGTTTATCGTGGCGGACGAGCCGATTTCGGCGCTCGACGTTTCGATTCAGGCGCAGATTATGAACCTGATGGGGCGGCTGCAAAAGGAAAAGGATTTGACGTATCTGTTCATCTCGCACGATTTGCGGGCGATTCGACACGTCGGCGACCGCGTCGCCGTAATGTATCTCGGAAAAATCGTCGAGCTCGGCGACGCGCGCGAAGTTTACCGCGACCCGCTGATGCCGTATACGAAAGCGCTGATTTCAGCCGTTCCCGTGCCCGACCCGAAAATCGAAGCCCGGCGCGAGCGCATTATCCTTAAAGGCGACGTGCCCTCGCCGATAAACCCGCCGCGCGGCTGTCATTTCAACACTCGCTGCCCGTATGCGATTGAAGAATGTAAAAAAATCGAGCCGGTATTAGCGGAAATTAAACCGAAGCATTTCGCCGCCTGCATCCGCATCTCGCCGGAGAGACCTTATATCGAGCACAACGCCGGGCAGGGCGCTATCGGCGCGGGCAAGCCGGATTAAAGAATTTTCGCCACAAGAACACGAGGGACACAAAGAAAAATTAACAGGGATATCAGGATGAACAGGGATGAGCAAATGATTTTTATCCCTGTTCATCCTGATATCCCTGTTAATTTCTTTTTCTGATACTGTCCTAATCTTGTGGCGCCATACTAAAAGTTGCTCCAAAAAGACCCTTTTTGAAACGCTTTTAATTGCTTAAAAATAATAGAATATCGTAATTTAGCTCGCGAGCTGAAATCACTTGACAATCAGTCTCAGTTTCGTTAACTTGTAATGTTTGCCGTAGGTATAAAAAATAGCTCGCAAAATCTCAACCCCGCGCGCAATACTCAACTTTCAAAAATGGAGACTGTAGATATGATTACGATAAAGAAGTGCTTCTCTGCCCTCTTACTGTTTGTGCTTTTAACACTAGCCACCAGTGCTTTCGCACAATCCACACGCACCCTGTCGCTCACCCAGGGAGACACACAAAACCCGGCGATGCCTGTTGTGAGCCCGACCGGAGAAATTACTTACTATAGCGGCTTCGTTACGGGGCGTGTGACCAGCGCCAACCCAACAACGTTCAGCTTTTTGCTTTCCTTCAAACAGGTGGGCTTAATTGACCCGACAGCCGGAATATATAGCGGGGCGATCATCTCCCCCAGCAGCAGTTTCGCGGTCACCGAAGCCGTCGGGCGCAAGAGCGTTTCGACCTCGGGGACGATTGATTCCGGTTCCGTCACTTACCGGCTTTTGCCGGACGGGCGAGCCGACATCATCAGCGTCTCGAGCAACAACCTGACCATCTGGGAGGGCAAGAACTCGAAACGCAGGGCGGTTGGTAACGGAACGATTGAATACGGAACGGTCGCCGAGGGTGCCGGCACTATGGTGCTCTACTTTTTCTAAGGCGGCGTTGCTTCGCCCGCGAACCCAAACAACCCGGACAACTTTCGAGGCGGAGACAGTTAAAGGCAAAGTGATGAGATTTTCCCTTAACTGTCTCCGCATCGTAGTTACTAAGCAAAAAAAGAGGCTTTCCTGGCAGGAAAGCCTCTTTTTTAATTTTCAAAGGAGTAAATGTGCGTCAAAAATTCAAACGGTTATTAACCGCCGGTCGCCGTTGACGACGACGCGTTGTTTGCCGAATCGCGCAGGCTGCGGATTCTGTCGTGCGCCTGTTGAACGCCCGTCGCCTGCCGCTGAATCACCGAAGAAACGTTGGTCGGCAAATCTGCCGCCAGCGCATCTTTGTAGGCGTTTTTCGCCACGTCCTCGCCGCGCTCGCATTCGTTCAGAATAGCCGCGTCGTCCCGTCCGGTGACGGCGGATTTGATGTTAATCCAGCCGCGGTGAAGCGCGCCGGCGATGCTTGAAGAAGTTTCCGCGTCGCCGCCAAGCTCGCGCACCAAGCCCTGCAATTCGCCGACGAATTGCGCCCGCTGCTGGCTGTATTCGTAAAATAAAGTTTTCAGGCTCGAATCCTGAACGCCTTCTGCCGCCTGCTGAAAGCCTTCCTGACCGTCCTTACAGGTTTCAATCAAATTGTTGAGCGTCGAAATCACGCTTTCGTTTGCCATTAAAATTAACCTCCTTGCAATTAGAGAAAATTAGTCACGTTAGCCCTAAAAAGTAAAATGACCTGAGTTTGAATAAACAATCCGTATGCCAAACCCCGAGTTTTCAAAAAACCTAATGTTTTACGGAGTTTGGCGCTAATTAATAAAAAAATCGGCTTGAAGCGTAACGAGACAGTGCGTGTATCGAATACGTTCAAAAAAATTATCCCGCCGCCGATTTTTGCTGCCGCCGCCGGTGGACGCCTTCGGCAACGCCGCTTTTAAGCCTTCAAGTTTATTAGCCATAAAAACTCCCAAAAATATTTCTTCGCGCCGGACGCGTCCGGCTTCATTCGGGTTAAAGGGAAATGGTTTTTCAAATAACTTGTGTGCCATAATCTTCTTAACGAAAATTCATCAAAGATTTGTGTGAAAAACGCGGCGGATTAACCGTTTTTACCTTTTGAATACGGCTTTAGGAAACCTTTATCCGGCTCAGTCAGTCAGGCAGTAAAATGGAAAGGGACGAAAAGAAAATCAGCGGCTGGAAAAGCGTGCAGGATAATCTCGCCGACGAGAGCGGCTTGGCAATCGTTCTGGTTGAGGGCGAAGAGTCGGCGGAAATCTGTATCTCGAACAATAATTCGATTTGCGGCATTCTGTATAACTCGGCGGAATTTGCGCCGCGCTGCGCCGAATATTGCGGCAGGGCTTTTCGCACGGCGCACGAGGCGGGAAAGCCCGCGCACGTAAAATGCCACGCCGATTTGAATTTTCTGACCGTTCCGATAGAAACGAAAGATAAAAAATTTGCGGCGATTGTCGGCAGAGTTTTTCTGAAGTCCGAAGATTACCGCAAGGCGACCGAAAGAGCCGCTGTCGGCGACTGGCGACAGTTTCCGGCGGAGGAATTTTTTGAAAACGTGATGCTTTCCGGCTCAATCGCCGAACTGGAAAAAGTCGCCGGGCGAATCGAAAACCTGAGCGAAGCCGAGCGCGAGCAGCTAAACGCGGAATTCGGAACGCAAGGCGAATCCGCAGCCGAAGAAAATGAACCGCAGATAGACGCGGACGAAAGCGGATTGGAAAGCAACGAAAACGGAGCGGAAGACAAAGAACAAATTGAATCCGAAGCGGAAATTTCAGATTTGAAATCTGAAAGCGAAAACCGAACGGCGGATTCTGCGTCCGAAACGAAACGGCGAGATTTACAATCCGAATCTGAAATTTCAAATATTAAATCTCGGAACGAAGAACAAAATTTCAAAACTGAAAGCGTGAACGAAGTTTTCAGACTTCGAGCCGAAGACCGAAGACCGAAGACCAGAGACCGTTTTGCGGGCGAAATCAGAGACCCGGAAGAAGCGGCTTCATGGCGGTCTTTTTTCGGCTCTCTGCTGGATTTGGAATATAAAAACGCCTGTCTTTCGCTGCTGGATTTTCTGGCGCGGCGCTTCGGCGCGGCGAATCTGGCGTGGCTCGAACGCCGCCAGAATCATCTCGAAGCGATTCTGGCGACCGGAAACTTTCAGGGGCAGACAATCCAAATCAGAATGTCAGCCGATGACGAGCGGCTGCTGGAAGTTTTGCAGAGGGAAACCGCGCTGGAGTTGCGCGAGCGAAAAACGACGGAAAACGACGCGGCGGGCATCTGGCTTTTTCCGGTCGCGGTCGGCGGCAAAATTCGCGGCGGTCTGATTGTCGGCGGCGGGCTTCCGAACGGCGGCGAGGACAAGCGAAATATTACACGCTTTATTCGCCGGATTGCGCCGCAAATCGAGATTCTGCGGCTGCGCGAAGAACTCAGGCGGCAGTCGCTGCTTTCCGGCGCGGTGCAGAGATTTAACGAGAGCCTGCAAATGGTCGAAACCGAAGACATCTGGACGCACCTGGCGCAGTTCTGCTCCGAGCTGATGCGGGCGGAGCGCGGCTCGCTTTTGTTTTTCGACGAGGACACGCAGAAATTCACCGTCAAAGCGGCGACCGGAAACCGCGCCGGTTTTATCCGCGCCGAAACCGAGACGCTCGGCGTAAAAGTGGCGCGAAATGTCTTTCGGAGCGGAGAGCCGCTGGTCGTGCCCGACATCAGGGAAACGACGATTCCGCCCGCGCCCGCCGAATGGAAATACAAAACCGATTCTTTTATCAGCTACCCGATTACGATCGGCGGGCAGAAAATCGGAGTTCTGAACGTGACGGACAAGGCGACGGGCGATGTTTACGACGATTTCGATTTGGAGCTTTTGAATTCAATCACGCCGCAGCTCGCCGTCGCGCTCGACCACGCCGCCCTCAGGCGAAAGGCGGGCGAATACGAGCAGCTTTCCGTCACCGACGCTTTGACCGGGCTCTACAACCGCCGCTATCTGGAAGCGCGCCTGACGGAAGAAATCAATCGCTCGAAGCGGCACGGCTTTCCGATGAGCTTTATGATGATTGACGTGGACGAGTTCAAGCCGTATAACGACCGCTTCGGGCATACCGAGGGCGACAAGGCTCTGCAAATCGTGGCGCAGTGCCTGAAGGCGACCTTGCGCGGCGCGGACGTGGCGGCGCGTTACGGCGGCGAGGAATTTTCGATTCTGCTGCCGCAGACGACTCTGAAGGAAGCGAGCCTGATTGCCGAGCGTGTCCGGCAGAAGGTCGAGGAAAGCGAGTTTCCGAACCGGAAAGTCACGGTCAGCATCGGCGTTTCGTCCTGCTCGCCCGAATGCACGCCCGAAGCCTTAAAGTCGCAGGCGGACAGGGCGCTCTACAAAGCGAAGGCGAGCGGTCGCAACAACGTCCAGATTTACGAAGAATCGAAAGCCGAAACCGGAATGTAGGGGCACGCCCGGGTGCCTGCCCAATGAGCGCGAGCGAATAAACGCGTTGATTAAATTCAACCTTGAATTCAATCAAACTTGATTAGCGTCCTTGCAGACGCTTCGGACAGACGCAAGACCTGCCGCTTCTACAGGTTCTAATCGGGTGTTCGGAATTTTTGGCGAAGCTATGTTTGAAGAAACTCAAAATATAAAAATTCTGTCGCGCGTTCCGGCGGCGGATTTTATCGGCAGAAGCGCGGAATCGGATGAGCTTTGGCGGGCGGCTAACGACGAGAGCGAGCCGCGCGGGATTCTTTTGCTTTCCGCGCCTGGGGCGGGCGCGAGCGAGCTTTTGCGCCAGACCTACGACCGGCTTTTCTCCGCGTCGAAAGACGTGATTCCGTTCTACTTCGCTTTTTCAAATAAGGATAAGACCGCGAAACAGGCGGCGGTTCGCTTTTTGCAGACTTTTCTCCGGCAGACAATCGCTTTTCGTCGCCGGGACGCGCGTCTGCTTTCGGTTGCGCCGGACGCCTGCGAAATTTCCGACCTCGCCGCGCCGGACGACGCGCAGTGGATTCATCAATTGATTTTACCTGTAAAATCGAGAGCGATTCGATTGACGAGGCTTGGTTCGTGCGGACGGCTCTGGGCGTGCCGGTTCGCGCCGTCGCGGGCGGCGCGCGCGTTTTCGTGATGCTCGACGATTTGCACAAAGCGGAAAATTCGGCGGGCAAAACGACGCTTATCGAGGAGCTGAGAGAGATTTATTCGCGCGCCGGTCTGTCGTTCGTCTTCGCTGGCAGAAGGCGTTTCGTTCTGAACGCGACGCAGACCGGAAACACGCGGCTCGACGCCGCGAAGCCGATGCGCCTCGGCGAGCTTTCCGAAGCGGACGCCGGGCGTTTAATCGAGAATCTTTCCGCGCACTGCGCCGTCAAAGTCAACGAGCAGACGCGCGATTTAATCATCCGCCAGTTTCAGTCGAATCCGACTTTTATCAGCGAGCTTTTCCGCGCCGCGCGCGAGAGCGGGAGCGAGCTGGACAGTTTCGCGGCGGTTCAGAAAGTGACGATTGATGCGCTTTTCGGCGGAAATCTCGGCAGATACTACGATTATCTTTTTGACGAAATCGCGCCGAATCCGAAAACGCAGAAAGAAATTATCCGGCTCCTGTGCGAAGCTGACGCGGCGGGCGAGCGCAAAACGCCGGTCGAGCTTTGGAGCGAGCGTCTCGCGCCGTCGTCGCCGCAATCGTTTGAAGAAGTTTATCGCGTTATTCGCCTGCTGCACGTTCACGAAATCGCGCGGATAAACGGCGGCAGCGTCGAGATGAACTGCGAGAACACGCTTTTGTGCGATTACGTCGAAGCCCGGCGACGGCTGGAAATTTTATCCGAGCCGCGCGCGCTGGTCGTCGGCGACGTCTTGTCCAGCGCCTTGAAGCGTGCGCCGCAGTTGATGACACGCTTTTATCGCCGCGCGTCGGCAATCGGCTTAAAAGAACTGCTCTCGGTTTTCAACTGCCAGAAAGCGCCCGCCGCGCTTTTCGACTACGCCGTTTTCAGGGAAAAACACAAGGGCGCGGAAGACGACGAAATCCGGAAAATGATGGCGGCTGAGGAAAGCGAAAAAATCACGCTGCCGCAGATTGTTTACGCGGCGAATGCGGTCGCCTTTTACCCGCCGATTGGGCAGTTTGCCGAAGCCGGGCGGACGGCGGTCGGGCAGGGTTTTGAAGCGGCTGATTATCGCGCGGAAACCGAGATTGTCTGGCTGGCGGCGCAGATTGATTCAAAGCTCGAAGCCGCGCGCGACGTGACCGAATTCTGGTGCGACCGTCTGGAAGCGGTCGCGCTGATGTGCAATTTTCCGCGCTATCGGCTGTGGCTCATCGCGCCCGAAGGCTTTTCCGGCGAGGCGCTTGAAGTTTTGCGCCAGCGCAGCGCCTATGGCTCAAGCCGCAAACAAATCGAATTGCTGGTCGGCGCTCTAAAGGCGGAAAACGTCATCAACCGGCGGATGAGCGCCGACGAATACGAGATTATCGTGCCGATGGGCGACGATACGGAATTGATTGCCGCGCACGCCGTCGAGGAAATCGCGCGCCGCCACGCTTTTAAACCCGCGGCGATAAACCAGATAAAAACCGCGCTGGTCGAAGCCTGCATCAACGCCGCCGAGCATTCGCACAGCCCCGATCGCCGGATTTATCAGAAAATCTCGTTTGAAGACGATAAAATCATCATCACCATCGCCAATCGCGGCGTGAAAATGCCGACGGAAAAAGTTCTGGAAAGCGAATCGCGGCTTGAGCCGACCGAGGGCAGGCGCGGCTGGGGCTTAAAGCTGATGCGCAGGCTGATGGACGAAGTGAATTTCGAGCAGACGGACGACGGCACGCGCATCTCGATGGTGAAATTCAGAAAATAAAGGCGGCGAAAAAGAATTTCCCGGCGGCGGAGAACGTTTTCACGGTTGCGGAGAACGTTTCCGGAGTTGAGAAATTCTTCTCTGCAGTCGCGGAAATGTTTTCCGCAGCAGAAAAACTCTTTTCCGCGCAATTTTTTATTGACATAAGGGCTGAAATTTAGTTTCATTGCAGAAGACTTTCTGTAGCGCGCTTCCAAATCTTTAAAAACAAAGGAAAAACAATCAAGGCTATGCGAGAATTTGAAGCAACCGCCACTGCGCCGCCGGTTCCGGCGCAAGCCGAAGGCGATACGGCAATTGTTTACGCCAGCGATTATCTGAACAAGCTGAGCGGCGAGAAAATCGAGCGCGAATGCCGCCAGCGGCTCGACGCCGGAGCGCGCCGCTTAATCGTCAATTTCAGGAACACGGAAATCGTCAACAGCATCGGCGTCTCAATTCTGCTCGGCGTCATCGACGCCGCCGCCAACAAGGGCGCGAGCGTCGTTTTCTCCGAAGTCAACGCGGACACGATTCAGCTTTTTGAAGTGCTCGGGCTGACGCGGCACGTTTCAATCAACTGAGGAAAGTTGCGGATAGTTGCAGGTAGTT
>JALZHR010000113.1 GCA_030860665.1 Acidobacteriota bacterium | reverse complement strand
GAATCGTTTTTAGTTATGAAAAAACTCATCACACTTTGTTTGATTGTGTTTAGCTGCTGTGCGGGCATCTCTGCGCAGACCAATTTGCAGAAGCTTTACGACACGGAAAAAGCCTTCGAGCGCGCCGCCGCCGAAAAGGGCGTCAACCGGGCGTTTCTCGAATTCGCCGCGCCGGACGGCGTCTGTTTCCACCCGAACGCGGTCAACTGCCGCGAATATTGGGGCGGGCTTCCGGCTTCATCCGCCGCGCTGCTCTGGAATCCGAATTTCGTCGATGTCTCGTCCAACGGCGCGATGGGCTACACGACCGGAAATTCGATTTATCGCCCGGGCGGCAAAGACGACGCGAACGCTTATTACGGGCAATACGTCACCGTCTGGCAGCGCCAGCCGAACGGAAATTATCTGGCGGCGCTGGATTTAGGCGTCTCGCACGAAAAGCCCGCCGCCATCGAAACCGAATGGAAATCGCCCGCCGATTCGGGCAAAGAGCTGAACGAAAAGAAATTTTCCGCCGCCGACGCTTCGACCGCCTTTTTCGAGACGGCGACCAATCAGGGTTTGAGCCGTGCCTATAAAACTTTTCTGGCTGAAGACGCGCGGCTTCTGCGCGACGGAAAACAGCCGATTCTGGGCAAGCGGGACGCCCTCGCGCAGTTTAAAAACGACAAAACGCGAATCTTTTTCGCCAAGCGCTCCATCTTCGTCGGCGCGGCTGATATGGCGTATGTCAGCAACACCTACACCGTCAGCGATAAAAGCGGCAAGCAGGTTGAAAAGGGAAATTTCCTACAAATCTGGAAGCTGCGCGGCGGCAAATGGCAAATCGTGCTGGACGCTTTTCTGCCGGTTCCCGAAAAGCGGAATTAACCACCGAGACGCGAAGATTTTAAGAAAATGAAACCACGGATTTACACAGATTAACGCGGATAAGAAAAAGATTCCAACAGGGATTCGGGAGATAGACAGGGATTTTTATTAATTTCTTTTACCCCTGCACATCGCCTTTATCCGTGTTAATAATCTGCGTTTATCTGTACAAATCAGTGGTTTCATTCTTCTTTCTTTGTATTCTTCGCGTCTTTAAGGTGAAAATAAAAAAGTGAGTGAAACCTTTTCGCAAGTCGTCGAGCTTTTAAGGCTCGAAGCCGCCGCCATCGAATGCACGGCGAACAATCTGAACCGGGAAGCGGTCGAGCAGGCGGTGAAAATCCTGCTCGAATGCGAGAGCAAAGTCGTCGTCATCGGCGTCGGCAAATCCGGCATCATCGCCAACAAAATCGCCGACACGATGACCTCGACCGGAACGGTCGCCGTCTTCCTTCACCCGTCCGACGCGCTGCACGGCGGTCTGGGCGTGATTACGCCGGGCGACTGCGTGCTGGCTCTCAGCAATTCCGGCGAGACGGACGAAATCGTCGCGCTGCTGCCCGCTCTGAAACAACGCGGAGTTTCGATAATCGCCGTCGTCGGAAATTTGAACTCGACGCTGGCGCGAAACGCCGACGTCGTGCTCGACGCTTCGGTCGACCAGGAAGCCTGTCCTTTGAATCTCGCGCCGACGACCTCGACGACCGTCGCGCTGGCAATCGGCGACGCGCTGGCGATGACCGTGATGCAGGCGAAAGGCTTGACCGCCGAAGACTTCGCCTCGAATCACCCGGCTGGACGATTAGGCAAACGCCTGACGCTGAAAGTCAGGGATTTAATGCACGAAAGCCCGAACGTCAGCCCCGCGGAAAACTGGCTCGGCGTCGTCAAAGCCCTCTCGCGCCACGCTCTCGGCGCGGTCAACGTCGTGGACGAAAACGGCGCGCTCCTCGGCATCGTCACCGAAGGCGACCTGCGCCGCACCATCGAAAAAACCTCGACCGAAAATCTCTCCGCCCTCGACGCCCGGCAGATGATGACGCCCAACCCGATTGTCGCCGCGCCGGACATGCTCGCCTACGACGCGCTGCAGTTAATGGAAAACCGCCCGTCTCAAATCGCCGTTCTCCCGGTCGTCGACTCGTCAGGCGCGTGCCTCGGGCTGATTCGCGTCCATGATATTGTCCGCAGCGGTTTATAATGACAGCCAAGCTGCGGGTTAATTCTTTTTATTTAAGGTTGAAAAGCAGTTTGAACCGGTCTGTCGGTCGGGTAGCCGAAATGGACAGTTTGTAAATCGCCGTTTTCGCGGCGGATATACCAGACGCCCGCGCGAAAGACGGCGACGTCGGTTTTGCGGTCGCCGTCGTAGTCAGCCGGGACGGGTTTGTCGGAAGCGACGCCGAATTGAAAGGCTTTGAAGCCTTCGGCGCTGTTTTGCAGATACCAGACGCCGTCGGCGCGGCGATAAACCGCCAAATCCGTTTTGCCGTCGCCGTCGTAATCGGAAGCGACCGGAATGTCGTCTGCGAGACCGAAACCGGCGGCGAAAAATCCCTGCCCGCTTCTCATCTGATACCACGTGCCTTCACGGTAAACCGCCAAATCCGTTCTGCCGTCGCCGTCGAAATCTCCGATGACGGGTTTATCGGCGGAAATGCCGAATTGTTCGGCGCGGAAGGAATTGTTAGAGCTGTTCAGAATATACCAGTTGCCCTGTCTGTAAACTGCCGCGTCGGCTTTTGAATCGCCGTCGTAATCGGACGGCACGGGCGTATCGCCGGATTGTCCGAACCGGATGGTTGCGATGGAATTGTTCGTGCTTTTCAGGATATACCAGTTGCCGTCCGACTGGCGAAAAACCGCCAAATCGGTTTTGCGGTCGCCGTCATAGTCTGCCGGGACGATTTTATCGCCTGCCAATCCCCATTCGGCTTCGACAACCAGCGTGCCCGCCGGGTTGTTTATCGCATACCAGTTTAGTTTGACGTCGATGCCGCGCGTGACGGCGAAATCCGCCGTTCCATCGCCGTCGAAATCGAAATTTGCGGCGCGCTGAGCGGTGAGCGGCGCGTCGCCCAGATAGCGCACGGCTCGAAAAGAGGAGTTGGTCAGGATTTTTCCGTCCGGCTGCACCGTCCCGTCAGCCGGATAAAGCTGCTCGTTCGGAGCGGAGACGATTCCGTTCGTGCCGAATGAGGTGTCGATTGCTCCGTTCGGCAGATAGCGAACCAGCGCCGTCCGGTATTGCGAGTTCGATAAAATGCTCGCGCCGAGCGCCAATATTTTTCCGTTCGGCTGTAGAAATACGTCCGTCAATCTGTCCTCGCCAGCGGTCACGGCGGTCGTCACCACGCCGTTCGTGCCGAAGCCGATGTCGCGCGAGCCGTTGTAATTAAGACGGAAAACGGCGAAATCCGTGTTTACACCATTATTAACCGTTGTCGCGCCGACAATCTTTCCGTCCGGCTGTGCCGCAAGCTGTATTATCCCGCCGATTGTTATTTCCGCCGCGACCGGAGCGACGACCCGCCCGCGAGCGCCGAATCCGGTGTCGAGCAATCCGTTGGAGTTATAACGCGTTAACCCGTAACCGCTGGCGACGACGATTTTTCCGTCGGGCTGAACGGCAACCGCTTCGCCGTAACCGCCGTATTCGTGTAAAACCGGACTGAATGAAGAGTCCGGCGTGCCGTCCTCGGTCATTCGCATTACGACCTGCTTAACCGGAATCTGACTTTTATAACCGTTGCCCGTCCATCCGACTATCAGAAATTTTCCGCCCGGCAAAAGGGCAGCCGCGTTGGCGACCGAATGAAGACCTGTGCCGGGATGAGCCATATAAGTCGTTTCTTCCACGCCCTGCGGGCTAAAAACTGCGATAACCATATCCACGCTGCTGATGCCCGGAATCTGGTTAAACGGCGTCCGGTTATGCCCGACCATCACGATTTTGCCGTTGGGAAGCAGAACCATATCACTGGGAAACAGCTCGTAGCCGGTGAATGAGCTGAAAGCGACGCCGTTTTGCCCGAAGCCGGTATCCAGAACGCCGTTCGGCAGATAACGAACGACGGCGAGCCGCTGGTTGGAGGTTATAATTCCGTTTCGACCGCTGCCGCCGACGAGAACTTTTCCGTCCGGTTGGACGGCGATGCCCGCAGAATAAGACAGATTCATACCCGGATAAACGGCTACGCCGCCGTTGCCGAAAGTCGTATCGAGGTCGCCGGGCGCGGCTTGCGCGTCGCTGCCGGTAATTGTCAGCCAAGAGCAGAGGGCGATGGCGAAAAATCGAACGGCATTTTTACGAAAGCTTCGCGGCGCAGCTTTGCGGTCGGAGAAGGTTTCAAAGGAATAATACTTTAAATAATGCCTGATTGCCTGCATAATCATTCAACCTCCGTGAGCTTTACCGGGCGGTTCCTGCGTGAATAGAGCGCAAGTCTAGCACAGACTCCCGCGAATTGGAATGAATTTATTATCGTTCGCGCATCGGTGTCGGCTGGCGAGAACGCGGGCAACTCTGCGTTTGCCCTTTTTATCTATTAGAAGTTAAATTCGTTTTGCCCGCAGATTTTTTCGCGCATAAAGGATTTAGGATGAAAAAAAGAGTTTTGGCTTTGGCGTTTGCGATTATTTCGCTGGTTTCCGCGGCGCAGGCGCAGCAGGCGGAAGTGACCATCACTTTGAACGAGCAGTTCTTTGACGTGCTGCTCGACGCGATTTTCAAAAACACGACTCCGCCGGAGTTTCCGATTTCGGCAAACGGTCGGGAACTGAAAGGCGAGAACCGAAACTTGTTTGTTTCCGGTTTTGCCGAAGACCTAAAACCGAAAACCGAAGTCCGTCCGGCGGTTTGCAATGAAGTTATCCGGCTCAAGCGCGAGAATGAAGGCGTCAGGACGAGCGTGCGGTTTCGTGACGGGAAGATTTTCGCGCCGATTGCTTTCGTGGGCAGTTACAATCCGCCTTTAATCGGCTGCGTCGATTTTTCGGGCGTGGCGGAGACGAATATCGAGCTGGAATTTGACCGCCAGCGGCAGATGCTGGTCGGGCGCGCGACGGTTTCGGGCGTGAATCTGAGCGGCACGGGCGGGCTGGGCAGCGGGATTCTGGCGCGGATGGTGCAAAGCTCGATTGATAAAAAAATAAATCCGATTCAGATTTTGCAGATGGAAAAAGTCTCGTTCGTGGTGCCGATTCAGAACTCGGGAAGTTTGCGGATGAAAGCTGTCGGCGTCCGCCACGAAATCGCCAGCGGCGCGCTGAACGTGCGCATCGCTTACGAGTTTCAGAAAGCGGATTGAAAGCCGTCACTTCGGTTGAAAATCAAGCGACGCGCGGAAAATTAACAGGGATAACAGAATTGACAGGGATATATGAACATAATCTTTTTGCTTATCCCTGTTTATCCTGTTATCCATTCTTCTTTCGTATCTCCCGCCATTTCACGCGGCTGAATTTCCTTGAATTCTTTGTCCTCAAATCGTCGATTTCCTACCCGATAAAGTCTAAGCGTGTCGCAAAAGGTGTCTTGAAACGATTCGCCCGAAAGTTAAGTGCTGTTATTTCCAGCTTTAATTTTTGGAACGATTATTGCTTTATAAGCCAGGTAAATCATTTGGGGTTACGCCTCAACTGAACATTCTGGAGGTAGGAAATGTCATCAAAATATTTTAGAAAAGTTGCGGTTTCGTCCGTCCTGGCGGTTTCCTTATTCGCAGTGACCGACGCGGCTCAGGCTCAGCGTCGCACCGAAGGCAGGGAACAGAAAGACCGGCAAATGCAGCAACAGCAAAATGAAGCGCAGCAGCAGCAACAACAGCAGCAGCGTCAGCAGCAGCAGGAGCAGCAACGCCAGCAGCGCCAACAACAGCAGGAGCAGCAACGCCAGCAGCGCCAGCAACAACAGGAACAGTGGCGTCAGCAGCAACAGCAGCAGCGCAGCGAACAACAACGCCAGCAACAGCAGGAACAATGGCGTCAGGAGCAAAACCAGCGCCAGGAGCAATGGCGTCAACAGCGCCAGCAGCAGCAGGAACAGCAGCGGCAGCAGCGCCAAGCGCAGCAGGAGCAATGGCGTCAACAACAAAATCAACGCCGCGCCGAACAGCAGCGCCAGCAGCCGCAACAGCAGCAAGACCAGCGTTGGGAACAGCAACGCCGCCAGCGTCAGATTCAGGACGACCAGCGCCAGCAGCAACAGCAGCAGGTCTGGCAACAGCGTCAACAGCAGCGCCGGATTCAGGACGAGCAGCAGCGCCAAAACGGAGACCGCCGCTGGGAACAAAATCAGCAGCAGCGTAATAACGGCGACTGGCAGCAGCGTCGCCAGCAGGGGCAGCGCGATTATAACCGCGACAATCGTTATCAATCGTCGCAGCAGTGGCGTCAGTGGCAGCAGCAGAACAGCACACGCTGGCAGCGCCAGCAGACGCTCGACAAGCAGCGTTATCGCATTCTCGAACAGCAGCGTCGTCTCGCGCAGCTGCGTTACGAACAGCGTTACTGGGAACGCCTGCGCCGCGACCAGCTTCGCTTGCAGCAATGGCGCTACAACAACTACGTAAACAATTATCGCTATTATCGCGGCGGTAATTATTACTACACCAGCTCCTACGGTGCGGAAATGCTCAGGCGCGCCATCAGTGACGGCTACGAGCAGGGCTTTTATGCCGGACGCGCCGACCGTGAGGACGGCTGGGGCTACGACTACAACAACGTTTACGGTTATCAGGACGCTTCATACGGCTATGACGCCTACTACGTCGGGCTGAACGAATACCAATACTATTTCCGTGAAGGCTTCCGTCGCGGCTACGAGGACGGTTATTACGGGCGTTATCGCTACGGCAGATACAACAACGGCGGGTACAGCATCCTCGGAAATATCCTGTCGGGCATTCTTCAGGTCGTGATTTCCAACAATAACGATTACGACGATGACGACCGCTATCGCCGTGACGATGACCGTTATAATGACGACGACCGTTACGATGATAATGACGACGACCGTTATTACGACGAAGACGGCAACTAGAAATAATTTCCTGTCTCTCAAAAACGTTCGGATTCCCGCAGAAATCCGAACGTTTTTTTATTTAAGAGAAGACTGAATTATTTCAGAATCGACAAATATTCTTTCCACGCGCCGACATCTTCCGAATATCTGTGCGCCATAACCGTGACGATTTGCCTGATGTGCGTTAAATCGTGAACCACCCACGTCGCCAGAAGCTGTTCGAGATTAACCTCGCCCAATTCGGGATGGCTGGCTTTTAGCTGTAATTGTTCGGGCGTAATGTTCATCCGGCGCAGAATTTCGAGGCTTTCGGCGCGCGCGACGGCGAAAGTTTCCAGCAGCTCGCTCAAGGTTTTTCCCTTCGACCGCTCGAATTGAGCGAAACGGTCGAACGGCTCGAAAGTGCGGTCGTCGCCCTGAGCAAGAATGATGCGGGCACGCGGAATCCAATCGGTTTCCTCGCCGTGAATCAGATGCCCGACCACGTCATAAGCGCTCCAGCCGTCGGCATTTACTTTATTCGTCGTCCATTCTTCAGACAGATTTCCGACGAGCGCCTTTAAGACCGCGGGCGTTCGCGAAAGAATCTCGACGGCTTGCTCGATTTGAAAATTCATCCCGGGAAAATCTCCTTTCCGTTTATTGAAAGAAATATCTTACATCTTGTCTGATTAAATCAAACGTGCAATCATTTTTATTGAAAGAGTCTATATGAAAGTAGAATGGGACAGGATGAATGCCGAGGTCAACCTGCGCAAACATCAAGTCTCGTTTGAAGAAGCGGAAACGGTTTTTGACGACCCGCTGGCATTGACGACAGATGACGAATCGCATTCCTACGACGAGAAAAGATACGTGACCGTCGGCGTATAGAAAGCGGGACGTCTGATTCTCGTCTGTCATACAATCGGCGAAGAAAATGTTAGAATAATCAGCGCCAGAAAGCCGACGCGCGGCGAAATAAAAGACTATGAACACGGATGAAATTAAGGACGAATACGATTTTTCCAAAGGAAGACGCGGAGTTCTCGCCGGAAGAATCGAGAAAAAGGAAAGAAAAGAGCCGGTTGACGGTCTCGCCGTTTGTCTGAAAGCGGAAGATTTTATGAATCTTATTCCGCGCAAGATTTACAATGTGAAGAATTACGATAACGAGCTGCTTAAATTGAACGACGAAACCGGCGAAGAAGTCGTTTACCCGATTCGTTATTTCCTTGTTTTGTCTCTGCCCGCCGAAGTCGAAAACATCATCGAGAAAATTGCTGCATAAAATAAATGACACAACCACTTGTTGCCATCATCGGACGCCCGAACGTCGGGAAATCGACGCTGTTTAATCGCCTGACCGGCACGCGCAAATCAATCGTCGGCGACGAGCCGGGCATCACGCGCGACCGCATCTACGGCGAGGTCGAATGGAAAGCGAAAAAATTCGAGCTGGTCGATACGGGCGGCATCGTGCCGGATGACGAGGCGATAATCCCGGCGAATATTTTCAAGCAGGCGTCGTTTGCCATCAACCAGGCGCAGGCGATTATCTGGGTCGCCGACTCGCGCGCGGGCATCACGCCGCTCGACGAGGAAATCGCCGTCTTTCTGCGCAATATCGGAAAGCCCGTTTTCATCGCCGCCAACAAAGCCGAATCGAAAAAAGTCGAAGAGGAAGCCGCCGAGTTTTATCAATTCGGCTTCGGACTCGTTCCGATTTCCGCCGAGCACGGCAACGGCATCGGCGATTTGCTGGACGAGGTTTTCGACGTTCTGGATTTTACGGAAGAAGTCGAGGAAGAAGAACAGAAGGAAATCCGGCTCGCCATCATCGGACGCCCGAACGTCGGAAAATCCTCGCTTTTAAATAAAATTCTCGGCGAAGAACGCGTCATCGTCTCGCCGATTGCCGGAACGACGCGCGACGCCATCGATACGGAATTGACCGTGGACAATCAGAAATTTCTTTTGATTGACACGGCTGGCATCCGGCGCAAAGGCAAGACGACGGAGATGGCGGAAAAGCTCTCGGTCATAATGGCGCGCAAATCGCTGGAACGCGCCGACGTGGCGATTCTGGTCATCGACGCGACCGAAGGCGTGACGAATCTCGACGCGAACATCGCAGGTTACGCCGTCGAAGAAGGTTGCAGCGTCATTATCGCCGTCAATAAATGGGACGCCGTCGAGGAAAAAGAGACGAACACGATTTACGAATTCGAGCGCGAAGTGCGCCGCGAGATGAAATTTCTCGATTTCGCGCCGATTGTGACGATTTCGGCTCTGACCGGGCAGAGAGTTCAGAAAATTCTGCCGCTCGTCGCGCAGGCGAACGAAGCCAGGAATCTGCGGGTTCAAACCTCGCGGCTCAATCGCTTTTTTGAAGACAACATCACGCAGCCGAAAGGCGGAACCGCGCCCGCGCCCGTCAAAGGCGGCTTCTCGCGCCTGCACGTGCAATTTATCACGCAGGCGGGAATTCGCCCGCCGCTCTTTATCCTGTTCACTTCGGGCGGCAAGGCTGGACTGCATTTTTCTTATTTAAGATACGTCGAAAATCGCCTGCGCGAGGAATTCGAGTTTTTCGCCACGCCGATTCGGCTGGTGGAACGGCACAAAACGAAAAAGAAAAAAGACTAGCGCTGAAAAATGTTTCCGCAACGCGACGAATTTATAGAATTATTAGCTAAACACGGCTGGGAAATCGTCGAGACGCAGAAAAAAGACGACCACTGGGTTGTCGAGCAGTGGCTCGTTAAATCAATCTGGTCGCCGACCGCTTGCCGCGTTTTTTTAACCTTTGAAATCGAACCGCAGTTGACGCCGGGAAAAACGTCGGAAATTTGGGGCGTGCGCGCGGGATTAAATCAACCTCCTGATTGGGCGGCAGATAATCGGGCGGAATTCGTTGCGGAAATCGAAGCAGACAAAAGCGGCGTCGGCTTGACGCCTGTCGGCAGACGCTCGGAAAAATATCTGCCCGCATTTTTTGACGAGTTGGCGAATCTTCGGACAAAGTTTGATAATCTCAAAAAATAGAAATGGAAATTTTGCTTCTTTTAATCAGACTTTTTCTCGTTGCGATTTTTCTGCTCGCGGGCGTCGGAAAACTGCTCGATTTGGAAGGCTCGGAAAAGGCGGTCAAAGCCTTCGGCACGCCGGAAGAATACGCAAAAACGTTTGCCGTCGCGCTGCCTTTCGCCGAAATCGTTTTCGCCGTCTGTCTTTTGTTCGTCGAAACATCGTGGCTCGGCGCAATCGGCGGGCTGATTCTGCTTTTGAGCTTTATAGGCGGAATGATCTGGCAGCTCGCGCAGGGGAACGCGCCCGATTGCCACTGTTTCGGCGCGATTCACTCGGAGCCGGTCAGCCGCAGGAGTTTGATTCGCAATGTTATTTTTGCGATACTTGCGCTTTTCCTCGTCGCGCAGGGTCGCGAAAATCAGGGTTTGAGCGTTACGGATTCCGGAAACGATTTTTCGGAAGGAAACTTTATGTCGGTTATTTTAAGTCTGGCGATAATCGGTCTGCTGGTCGCCGCCGTTTTTTATTTAAAAAAGATTTCCGAGCAGCAGCGGCAGATTATGCGGCGCATCGAGATTCTGGAACTGACCGCGCAGGAAGGCGGCAGGGAACTGGTGCGCGAAGAGCTGATTCACCCGCAGGACGGCTTGCCGGTCGGCGCGCCCGCGCCCGATTTCGCGCTGCCTGATTTAAACGGAAAAACGGTTACTCTCGAACAGCTTCTGATGCGCAGAAAACCGATTCTGCTTTTCTTCGTCAGCCCGACCTGCAACCCCTGCAAGGCGCTTCTGCCGGAAATCGAGGCGTGGCTGCAAGAGCTGAAAGACAAGGTCAGCTTCGTTTTTATCAGCAGCGGCAAGGCGAAGGAAAACGCCGAAAAATTTGCGGGCGAAGCCTTTAAGCAGATTCTTTTGCAGAAAGAGCGCGAGGTAGCCGAATTGTATTTTGCGACGTGGACGCCGACCGCTTTTCTGGTCAACGCCGACGGAAACGTCGGGAGCGAACCGGCTTTCGGCGACGTGAAAATCCGCGAGCTAATCGAAAAAATCAAAGCCGAAACGGCGGAAGTCCGCTTTATCACGAACGGTAAAGGTCAGAACATCGGCGAAGCGTTTCCCGAATTTTCGCTCAGCGACGTAACGGGCAAAACGCTTGACGCGAGCGCTCTGCGCGGCAGGAAAACTCTCGTCACCTATTGGAGCAACACCTGCGGCTACTGCGCGCAGATGCTCGAAGAATTGCGCGAGTGGGACAAGACGAAAGGGGCGAGCGAGCCGAACCTGCTGCTTCTGTCACGCGGCGAAGTCGAGAAAAATCTCGAACTCGGCTTTAAATCGACCATCGTTCTGGACGACGAACGCGAAGTCGTGCAAAAGCTCGGAATGGAAGGCACGCCGTCAGCCGTGCTCGTAGATGAAAACGGCAGAATCGCGTCGCAAATCGCCGTCGGCGAAAAACGCATCTGGGCGCTAATCGGGAAAAGAAAATGAATTACGAATTTCAAATTACGAATTACGAATGATGAAAGCCTTATGAAAGAAAATGTTTTGCCGGAAAAAAGTTTTGCTTTCGCCGTTAGAGTCGTCAAAGCATACAAGTATCTGGTTGAAGAAAAGAAAGAATTTGTTATCTCCAAACAGTTTTTAAGAAGCGGAACATCTATCGGGGCGAATTCGGAGGAAGCTGTCGGCGGGCAATCAAAAGCGGATTTTATCTCAAAGCTAGCCGTTGCCTATAAGGAAGCCAGAGAAACAAGATATTGGATAAGACTCCTCAACGCGACCGAGTATTCGACAATACGCAATGTAAAAGTTTATTGGATGACGTAGAAGAATTACTCAAAATTATAGGTAGAATTCAAATCACGAGTAAAGGTAATTCGTAATTCGTAATTTGAAATTCGTAATTCATCAAATGAAACCGATTGAATGGAAAGTGACCGCGCGGGACGGAAACGCGCGGTCGGGCGTTTTGCGGACGAGGCGCTCGGTGATTGAGACGCCCGTTTTTATGCCGGTCGGAACGCAGGGCACGGTCAAAGGCGTGCGTTACGAGTGGCTGGAAAACGAGCTGGACGCGCGGATAATTCTCGGCAACACGTATCATCTGTTTCTGCGCCCGGGCGTCGAGATAATCCGCGCCTGCGGCGGTCTGCATAAATTTTCGACGTGGAATCGCTCGCTTCTGACCGATTCGGGCGGCTTTCAGGTTTTTTCGCTGACCGATTTGCGAAAGCTGACCGAGGAAGGCGTCGAGTTTCGCTCGCACATCGACGGCAGTAAAAGGTTTCTGTCGCCGGAAATCTCGATGGAGATTCAAGCCGCTTTGGGGTCGGAAATCGTGATGGTTTTCGACGAATGCCCGCCCGGGCAAGCCGATTTCGACGCGACGCGGAAAAGCCTCGAAATGACCGTGCGCTGGGCGCGGAGGTCGAAGGATAAATTTGAAGAGCTGCAAAACGCGGGAATGGATACAGGCTTTTTGAAAGGCGAAAGGCTAAAGGATAAAGGCGAAAGTGAAGCGGAAGATTTTTCCTTTAGCCTTCAGCCTTCAGCCTTCAGCCTTTCAGGTGACCTGAGCGGGCGACAGGCTTTATTCGGAATCATACAGGGCGCGAGTCATCTGCCGTTGCGCCGCGAAAGTCTCGATAAAACGGTCGGAATCGGTTTTGACGGCTACGCCATCGGCGGCTTGAGCGTCGGCGAGGAAAAATCGGTGATGTATGACGTTATCGAGTTTATCGCGCCGCAGATGCCCGATGACGCGCCGCGGTATCTGATGGGCGTCGGCACGCCGGAAGATTTGGTCGAGGCGGTTTATCGCGGCGTCGATATGTTCGACTGCGTGATTCCGACGCGCAACGGGCGCACGGGCAGCGCATTTACCTCGACCGGAAAAATCAATATTCGCAACGCCAGATTTGCCGCGGACACAGCGCCGCTCGACGCTGACTGCCCGTGCTCGGTCTGCCGCCGCTATTCGCGCGCTTATCTCAGGCACCTGTATCAGGCGGGCGAGATGCTGGCGGCGATTATGATTTCGCATCACAATCTGGCGTTCTTCCTTGACACGATGCGCAAGGTAAGAGATTCTATCAAACTTGGCAGCTTCAGCCGGTTTCGACACGACTTCTTAAACAAAATTCGGGAAGGCGAGAAAGAAAATTGAACCGCAAAGTCGCAGAGACGCGGAGATTTTTAGAGAATTTTCGGCAAACCGGGAAAGAATAGCACTTAAAAACTAGTCTTTCTCCGCGTCTGCGGCGTCTGCAGCGGTGAAATTTGGCTTCGGCGGTTTTATTATTCGCGGCGCGTAACTTATAATTGAAGTTTCTGTCTGCATTAAAACAATGAACATTGTAGCTTTATTTTTTCAGGGTGAAGGCGGTGGCGGAAGTTTTATCTGGACGCTTCTGCCGTTCGTGTTTATTTTCGGTATTTTCTATTTCCTGGTGATTTTGCCGCAGCGCCGTCAGGCTCAACAGCTTCAGGATATGATTTCCAGTCTGAAAATCAACGACGAAGTCGTGACCAACGGCGGCGTTATCGGAAAAATCAAGGAAATCCGGGAAACCAGTTTTATCATCCTGAGCGCAGACAAAACGTTCCTCGAAATCGGTAAAAGCGCCGTTGTCGGAAAAAAAGCTGAGAGTAAATAGTCCTTTGTCCTTTGTCCTTTGCCGGTTGCGAAAAACAACTGACAACTGATAAAGGGCAACCGACTACTAACGAGTAGTAGTAATGAAAAACAGAAACATATTGTTTAGAACTGCAATTATCGTAGTCATCACACTGATTGCGCTGTATCTGGTATTCGGTCCGCGCGAGTCGTTTACCGCGAATGACCTTTCCTGGTCGGGCATCAAAAATAACCTGGCGGGAAACATCAATCTCGGTCTCGACCTGAGGGGCGGCTCGCACCTGGTGATGCGCGTGAAGGTCGAGGAGTATCTGACGAAACTGACCCAGAATAACGGGCTTGCCGCTCAGACCGCCGCGCAGCAGGCTAATTTGCCGGTCGCCGAGCCTAAGTTCGTTACGGAGAACGGCAATTATCAGGTTACGCTGCCGGTCACCGACCCGGCGCAAAAACAGGCGGTCATAGATGCCGTCAAGCAGAAAGTCGATTTCTCGCTCTGGTCGCAGTCGGAAACGAACGACGCGATTGTCTGGAGTCTGCCGACGACGGCGCAGCAAACCCTGAGCGACCAGGCGGTCGAGCAGGCTCTGCGAATCATCGAAGGTCGAATCAACGCCTTCGGCGTTAAAGAGCCGACCTTGGCGCGGCAGGGCGGGCAGGACTCACATCAGATTCTTTTGCAGATGCCCGGCGTCGAGGACCCGGAACGCGTGAAAAAGTTAATCGGCGAGACGGCGCAGCTTTCCCTGATGAAAGTCGTCAGCCCGCCGAGTCCGGCGGCTCTCCAGACTTATCCGACCAAAGAAGCCGCATTGCAGTCAATCGGCGGACAGGAAACCGTCACGCGCAAAGTTTTCCCGTATATGGATCGCGACGACGCGGCTACCGGCGCGCAGAATCAGCCGAACAATCAACCGACGCAGTATGTCGTCGTCGAAAGCCCGGCAATTGTCGACGGCAGCGAGCTGCGCGAGGCGAACGCCTATTCGCAGGGCGGCGACCGCGATTACAGGATTGCGTTTGCCCTGAAACCGGCGGGCGCGGCTAAATTCGGCGACTGGACAGCGAAAAACATCAACAATTATATGGCGGTCGTCCTGAACGAGCAGGTTAAATCAGCCGCCTACATCAAATCGCAGATTTCCGATTCGGGCGAGATAACGGGACGCTTTACCAAAGAATCAGCCGACGATTTGGCTTTGACGCTGAAATCCGGTGCGCTGCCTGCGCCGATTGAGTATCAGGAAGAAAGAACCGTCGGACCGAGCCTCGGAGCGGACTCGATTCGTGCCGGCGTTACGGCATCGGTCGCCGGTTTGATTTTCATCGTTATTTTTATGCTCATCTACTATCGCGGTTCGGGCGTCAACGCGGTCGTGGCTTTGATTTTGAATATGCTGCTGACGCTGGCGGCTTTGATTATGTTCGATTCGACGCTGACGCTGCCCGGCATCGCCGGTCTGATTCTCGGCATCGGTATGGCGGTCGACTCGAACGTGCTTATCTTCGAGCGCATCCGCGAAGAGCTGCGCGCCGGAAGAGCGGTGCCGCAAGCCGTCGAGTTGGGCTTCGACCGCGCGTTTATCACGATTATCGACACGCACATCACGACGATTATCTCGTCCGTCATATTGTATATGTACGGCACGGGACCGATTCGCGGATTTGCCGTCACGCTTATTCTCGGTCTTTTGATTAACCTTTTCTCGGCGGTTTTTGTCTCGCGCACGATTTTTATGTGGCTGCTCGACAAGAAACGGGATATGAAGAAATTAAGTATTTAATGATTTTCGATTTTAGATTTTAGATTTGCGATTGGATTCGGAATTTGGCTTGCGCCAAATACGATAAAATTAAAATCCTTATCCAATCTAAAATCTAAAATCTAAAATCTAAAATAAAAACAATGTTTGAATTTTTTACGAATATAAAAGTTGACTGGATGGGAAAGCGCAGAATGTTTACTGCGGTTTCCGTGGTTATTCTTCTTGCCGGTTTGATTTCGGCGATTGGTCGTCAGGCGGTCGAAGGCGGCACCGAGGCTTTTAACCTCGGCGTCGATTTTCAGGGCGGAACGGTCGTCACGGCGAAATTCAGGCAGAAGCCCGCCTCGGACGACATCCGGGCGGCTTTGCAGACTGCCGGCGTCAGCGATGCGGTGATTCAGGAGTCGACCGATAAACAGGACGAGGTTCTGATTAAAGTGCCGATTATCGAAGGACAGGAAACCGCCGCCACGACCGCCGCGGCGCAGGAAGGGCAGCCCGCCGATAATACTCAGGTTAATACCGGGCGCGCAACGGTGAAAAAAGCTCTCGATACCTTCGGCAAGGAAGCCGAAGGAACGGCGACGCTGAACGACGCGCCCGACGCCTCCTATAAAATCGTCGGAACCGAATCGGTCGGTCCGGTCGCGGGCGAGCAGCTGCGCAATCAAGCCGTCGCCGCGACGCTGCTCGGGCTGCTGGGAATTTTGCTTTATATCGCTTATCGTTACGACTGGACGTATGCGGCGGGCGCGGTTATCGCCGTGTTTCACGACGTTCTGGTGACGCTCGCGTTCTTTTCCGTCTTTCAATGGGAAATCAACCTGACGGTTATCGCCGCGCTTCTGACGCTGGTCGGTTTCTCGGTCAACGACTCGATTGTCATCTTCGACCGCATCCGCGAAAATCTGACGCTGCATCGCGACCGCTCGCTTTATCAGTTGACGAACGATTCGATCAACCAGACGATGTCGCGCACGATTGTGACCAACGGTCTGGTTTTCCTCTCGGTCTTGGCGCTGGTTATCTTCGGCGGCGAAGTGCTTCGGGGATTTTCGCTGGCGCTTTTCGTTGGCTCGATTACCGGAACGTATTCGACCATTGCCATCGCCAGCCCGATTGCCATCTGGTGGCAGGGCAAGCTCGGCGCGGCGAAAGTCAAACAGCCCGAATCGCGTCGGGAAGCCACTCTGGCGACGGCTTCGCGCCGCTCGGTCGCCAGAAAAACCGCGACCCGCTAAAATGAAAACTGCTCGGCTTTAAATTTAAAGGCGGCTTACTTGCTTGAGTAAGCCGCCTTTGTCGTAAATTTTAATTATCAATAAATTTTCTTTCAGATTTTGGAAAAAACCATAAGGAAAAGGTAAATTTTCCTTGACTTTCTGTGTTCAAAATCTTAGACTTCAAATCGTTGCTGGTCAAAAAATCATTTTACGTTTCTGCTTTTTTCCGATTCGTTTATTGAGGATGAAAACGGAGGTGGCGGAACTTTGCATACCCGACTGGCAAAGTCCCCGTCACACCCCTCATAAAAAGAATTAACGCGTCAGAAGCAGAGCAGTTTCGGTTGTTGTGGAAAAGTTATGACAACACAGGTAAAATTTTATTCATCAGAGCAGTTATAAAGAAAAATTCGTAACCCGACCCCGATTGGCACCGGATAAGAGGGAGGTAAATAAAAACTATGTTAGACCAATTAGTCGAATCGAAAAGTCACACAGGAGAAAATACCAAGCGAGGCGGATTTCTCTTAACGACCTTCGTTATTGTGACGACTTTATTTGCGGGCGGTATCGTTTATAGTCTTTTCGCGAAAGACTTAGGCACGAGCGATGAAGGACTGGAGCTTTCCACTCTGGTTGCTCCGCCGCTGCCGGAAGAAGCGCCGCCGCCGCCGCCGGAACCGGAAGAGAAACCGGAAAAACAGCAGACTTCGGAAAAAGTCGAAACCACAGTAGTCAAAGAGGCTTACGCGACGGTGGAAAACACCAAAGTGCCGCCGAAGGAAACAACCGGACAGAAGGATGTTATGGCGATTCGGGCGGGTGAGAAATTTTCGATCGGCGATAAAAATGTAAGAGCCAGCAGCCCGAGCGCGGGCGTCGAAAGAAGCGGTGAAGGCGGAGGCGGCATTTCCGCTCCGACCACTCCGACCGGAGGAGGAGGCGAAGAAGAACCGCCGCCGCAACTGACGAAACCGACGCCGAAACCGACGCCGGAGCCGACCAAGCCGCCCGTTCCGAAAATTATTTCCAAGGGCGTCGTCAACGGCAGCGCCATCAGTTTGCCGAAGCCGCCGTATCCGCCGGCAGCCAAAGCCGTCCGCGCCGCCGGAACCGTTTCGGTGCAGGTGACGATTGACGAAAACGGAAACGTTATTTCGGCAAGCGCCGCAGGCGGTCACCCGCTCTTGCAGCAGGCAGCTGTCGGTGCCGCGCGACAGGCGAAGTTCAGACCGACGCTGCTTTCGGGAACGCCGGTGAAAGTTACGGGAATTATCACCTATAACTTTGTGGCTCAGTAGGTAGCGGCAAGTAATTCGGTAGGTTTTCGAGTTCCGTCTGCCCGCGCCGCAAGCAAAGGCTTCCGAGCCGTCGGAGCGCGCAGGCAGAACGGGGCTTGAAAATCCTGTAATCATAAAATTTTTTGATATTCTTTGGAGGATAACCATGACGTTTTTAGCAAGTCTTTCCCTGATGTTTGCTGAAGGGGGCAAAATTTCTTTCGGTCTTTACGACATTGCGAAAAGTTTAACGATTCCCGGCTGGGCGGTTGTTATCATTCTGCTGCTGATGTCGATTTATATTATCGCAATCGGTATCGAACGCTGGATGACCTATAACGCTGCCAAACAGCAGTCGCGCCAGTTTGCGCCGAAAGTCGCGCAGGCTTTGAAAAACAACAACGTTGATGAAGCGATTAACATCAGCGACAAACACAAAAACTCGCACCTGGCGATGGTCGTTTCGTCCGGCTTGAAAGAGTTCAGCGCGCATCAAGGCAACTCGGATATATCGGGCGAGGAAATGGAAGCCTCGAAACGTGCTTTGCAGCGTGCGATTGCCGTTAAACAAGCCGAATTGAAACGCGGACTTTCCGGTCTGGCGACGGTCGGCTCGACGGCTCCGTTCGTCGGACTGTTCGGCACGGTCGTCGGTATTATCGGCGCGTTCGTTGCGTTGGCGACCGAGCAGAACGCCGGTATCGGCGCGGTCGGCGGCGCTATCGCCGAGGCGCTGGTAGCTACGGCTTTCGGTATCGCGGTGGCGGTTCCGGCGGTGTGGCTGTTTAACTATTACACGAACAAGGTCTCAAGTTTTACTGTCGAAATGGAAAACTCCGCTTCCGAATTGATTGATTATTTCATCAAGCAACGCACGAAACAGCTGCGCGGCTAATTCGGAAAATTGAAGGGTAGTTATTTCTACAACAGAACTTTAAGCATTATCTACGAAGAAGGAGAAATAAACTATGGCAATGTCAGTTGGCGGAGATAGTGAATATAACTCCGAGATTAACGTGACTCCGATGGTGGATATTATGCTGGTGCTGCTGATCATCTTCATGGTGGTCACGCCGCTCCTGCAGCAGGGAGTTTCGGTTAATCTTCCGCGTGACATGAATTCACCCGAAGAAGACACTTATATAAACAATGAAAAGGCGGTGGTCGTGGCAATCCCGAACGACTCTGATTTTTATATCGGCAAGGACAAGTATTCCAAAGCGGTTCTTGGCGACAAAATCAAGGAAGTGATGGGAGAAAAAATCGAGCAGCGACTCGAAGGTCAGACCGATAAGCGCATTGTTTATATTAAGAGCGATGTCGGAGTATCTTACGGAGCCGTCGTCGAGGCAATCAATATTATCCGCGCGCAGAATGTGGATAAAATCGGATTGGTCGCCGACAAGCGAAAAGGACCCGGCGGAGGGCAGTAATCATCGCCGCAAGGCAAGGATTTGAATTTGTCTTCTCATAAACTAGGAGTTTTAAAGTATGGCTTTATTTGAAGAAACCGCTGTAGCACACGAGGGAGCCGTCCCGAATATCAACGTTACGCCGTTGATTGACGTATTGCTCGTGCTGCTGATTATTTTTATGGTGATTTCGCCCTCGAAGCCGAGCCGCTTTGAGGCGAAAGTGCCTGCCGAGCCGAAGCCGGAAGAACAGAACGTAATTCTGAAGCCCAACCCGAACACGCTGATTGTGTTTATCGATAAAGAAGGTAAGCTGAAACTCAATCAGGACGAGAGGGGCAATATCGGAGACCCCAGCACTTTGATAACCAATCTGACGGAGATTTTTAATTATCGCGATGCCAACGGCGTTTTCCGTGAAGGCACGAATGAAACCGAAAAGACCGTCTTTATCAAAGCGCCGCGTTCACTCAAATACGGCGAAGTGGCGAAAGTAGTCGACGCCGTCAAGTCTGCCGGAGCGCAGCCCGTAGGCTTGCAGGTCGATGATTTGGAACAATAGACGAAGTTTTCGATTTGCGGTTTTCGATTTGCGATTGGATAAAAAGATAAGCTCTTTAATCGGAGCGGCTTGATAAAAGCCGATTCCTGATTCAATCGGAAATGAAAAATCGCAAATCGAAAATCGCAAATCGAAAATTAAGATAACGGAGTCGAAAAAATGAAAGTCTCTCGACAAGTAGGGATATTTGCCTTAATAGCGATAACAGTTTTAACCGGTGCCGGCTGCAACTTCTGGAATCAAATTAAAGCGCGTCAGAATTTGGTTGACGGGGCAAAGGCTTATTCGGATAAAAAGTTTGAAGAAGCCGAAGCGCTTTTTCGCGATGCGGTCAGGCGCGACCCGAGCAATCTGCTGGGACAATTGTTTCTGGCTCGCACTCTTCATTCCCAGTATGCCGCCAACCGCACACAATCACAGAAAGCCGATGAAGCGGTTGCCGAATACAAAAAGGTCATTCCGGAATACAAGCAGGACCTGGCGAAAAAGAAACAGGCTCTCGACGCTAATCCGAGCGACGAA
>JALZHR010000164.1 GCA_030860665.1 Acidobacteriota bacterium | reverse complement strand
ACTTTCGCCTTTAGCCTTTAGCCTTGACACTTTAGAAAGCGCCCTTGCTGACGCGCGGGCTTCTGCCTTTTAACGCCTTTATTTGAATTTCGCTTTGATACGCATCCTGAACTCGTATAGATGTTTGTCAATTCGATTATTTGAAGCTGACGGAGTTCAAAATCCGGCGAAAAGCGGGCTGAAAATCTTCGCTTTCTTCCGATGGGACGATAGTAATAAGACAAAATAAATTTCCCGACGGCAATAGAAACGTATAGATGTTGACAGATTCTTCGCGCTGTAATTCTCCGACGCCTTTTAACTTTGTCAGCAATGCTTTTCCGGAGGGAAGCTGAAAGTCGGATGCGGCATCTATCCGGCTGTAATTCTTGTTGCTGTTAAGTATTCCATTAACAAACGTGTCGGTTGCTTCGGCAAGATTTAAGCTGTTCGAGGGCGAGACAATCACCTGAACGCCGTGAGAAAAATTAAGCCGATTTTGAATATGAGCGTAGCCGCCCGCGGGCGAAGCGAGAAGCAGATTGTTCGAATTTCCCGGCGTCTCCCAATTATCCGGAAGGCTGATGGAAAAATGTTGTTTGTGATACTCTATGAAATTTGCCGCGGGCAGCGTCACCGCACTAAAGCTTTTTTCATCGCGCCGCACGAGATTGCCCGGAATTTGACGAGCGAGAATTTGCCTAATCGTTTCGGTTTCATTGCCGCAAAGAAAGTTGGTGCAGGCTAATCCGCTTTTTCCGCCGGGTCGGACAAATGCGCGGCGCGTGTAGATTCGCACGGTTTTCCTGTCCGCCTTTCCGCCGAACATCCCGCGCGCCTTGAAGGAAATGTGCATAACGCCCGAAGCATCCGCCTCAATCGCCAGTTCTCCCGCGCCGGACGGTGCGAAACTGAAATTCAGGTCTGAACGCTGCGAGCCGGTAAACTGAATCGAGCCGGAATTGAAAATTAAATTTCCGAGAGGCAGCTGCTCCGCGCCTTTTTCCTTGTTATAAATTCTGACGGGAATGACGACCGATTGCCCGGTCGAAACGGCGCGCGCGTAAAACGGCACGCTGTCGGTCGGACGGTTCGAGTTGAACAGGCTGTCGGCAGCCAGCAGATTAGCGAGGGTATTTTCCGGCTGGACGGCGAGTATTCGCCGCGCGGCGCGAAAAGCCGCCCAGTAATCATTTTTAGCAAAAGATGATTGGGCGGCGGCGAGCAATTTCTCAATCTCTACCGGCTTGAGCGTAACGTCTAATGCTGCTCGCTCGCCCGGGCGGTTGACGGCGATTTCGCGCATCTCCGGCTCGTAGCCGTTTCGATTGAAATAGACGCGGTATTTTCCCGGCTTGAGCAGCAGATTATTCTGCGAGCCATTGTAATTTCCCACGCCTTCGATTTCTATACTTGTTCCTTCCGGCACCGCTTTGATATCCAAAACTCCGGCTACCGCGACCAGATTGACGGAAACCGCGTTCTGTTTGCCGCCGAGAACCGTAACTTGTCTCTGCTCGTCGCGAAATCCTTTTTTGCGAATCGTCAGAACATAGCTTCCGGCGTTTAATTCATCGATTACGAGCGAGCCGTCGGAAGCGGTCAAAGCGAAATCTCTGTCTTCAAAAACATTTCCGGTCTGGTCGCTGAGAAAAACTTCGCTGTCCGGCTGGTTTACGCGAATTGAAAGACCTCCGGTCGTCGCCGCCGTTGTAGCGCCGCCTTTCCTTTTGATTTCCGGGCGGTTTCTGACCGGTCTGGAAACGGTAGAGGAAGAAGGCTTGCCGCCTTTGGGAGAATTCGGTCTCGTTTCACGCTTTGGCGTTCGGTTAGGAAGTTTCGGCGTTTTGTCAATACCGCCCTTGCCGCCCTGAGCGAAGGCTGGACCAAATCCGAGCGAAAGCACTGTTATGATATAAATCAGGCGCAGAGTCATAATTTAAAAATCATTCGTTCGTCGCGTCGCGGACGCAGCGAAAACTGGTATTGCTGTAATCGGTTTCGTTTCGCGCTCCCCAGAATGTGCGAAACGTCGCGGTCGCGTCTTCTCTTCCGCTGAGCCAGCATCCGCCGCGAATGATTTTCGGGTCGGCGGAGTTCGGCGGAAAATCTTTTCCGTTCGGATAAGCGCGCGCATCGTCGGCAGTCCATTCCCAGGCATTGCCAATCAGGTCGTAATTACCGAAGGGCGACGCGCCTTTGCTGGTGCCGACCGGCTGCATTCCTTTAGTCCGGTTGTCCGCGTTCGCCATTTCAGGCTGCCATTCATTGCCCCAGGGATAGCGCCAGCCGGTAGTTCCGCGCGCGGCAAATTCCCATTCGGCTTCGGTCGGCAGCCTTTTGCCAGCCCATTCGGCATAAGCCTTCGCGTCGTCCCAGGTGACGCCCGTGACGGGAAATTTTTCTTTTCCCGGCGGGAATCTGCCGCCTTTCCATTTGGCGGGCGGTTTGTGTCCCGTTGCGTCTACAAATTTTTGATATTCTTCGTTCGTGACTTCGGTTATATCCATAAAAAACGGTTTGACGACGACTTTATGAGCCGGACGCGCATATTCGTCGCCTTTATCGTCGCCCATCAAAAATTCGCCTCCCGGAACAAAAACCATACCGGCGGGCGCAGCCGGAGCGCCGGGTCGGGAATCGGTTGCAGGCTGAGTTTTAGAGGCGCTTTGAGGCTCGTTTTCCGCGCCGCGCGGCGCGGCGGTTGAGAAATACCACGCTGCTGCGCCCCCGATGCAAATCATAACCAGCAGTCCGAGCGCGGCGACCGTGTAATATAGAAAGTTTTTACTGCGGTCGTCAGCCGCTGCCGCCGGTAAAACCCGATTCTCTTCAGAGTTTAAAGTCGGCGGCGATAAGGCGAAATGCTCGCTGTTCGGCTCCGAATGCAGCTCGTCATTGCTTTCATTCAAATCCGCCGCAGCAGCGGCGGCGTCAGCCGCAAATTGCGCGGAGCTTTTATCAGCAATCGGTTCGTGTTTATCAACCGGAAAATCTTCCGGCGCAGCTTCCGGCAGCAGCGGTTCGGTCGGTGTGGGGACGGCTCTCAAAGTCTCGGCTGGCGGGTCGTTGACCGGCTGCTGCGTCGGCGGCGAAACGACGTCGGGTGTTTGCGCAGGGATAATCTCGTTTTGAAACGCTTCTTCACTGCCGGTGAAAATCAAACCGCTCGATGAAAATTGAGTCGTCTCTTCGCTCGGCAAAGGAGCGGTCTGAGATGCCGGTGACGGCGCTGAAGTAAGCGGCAACCTCGATTCAAACGGGATGAGCGCAGGCGCGGCGCGGAAAACCTGGGTGGCGGCTTCAATCAATTCCTGCGACAGCGCCAGAGCAGTAGCCTGACGATTTTCACGCCGTTTTTCGAGCGCGCGCAAAACGACGGCTTCGACCTGCGGAGCTATATTCGGATTAATAGAGCGCAGCGGCGGCGGCAACGTCTGAATATGCTGGATTGCGACAGCCGAAGAGGCGGCGGCGCGAAACGGAACCTCGCCGCAGAGCATTTCGTATATCAGAATGCCCATACTGTAAACGTCCGAACGCGCGTCGAGAGGCTCGCCCAGACATTGTTCGGGCGACATATATTGAGGCGTTCCCATAGCGTTTCCGTCAACCGTCAAGCTGTTTGCCGTCGCCGCTTCATCCTGTAATTTAGCGATACCGAAATCCAGCACCTTGACCTGCCAGCCGACTTTCATTTTGCTGGCGACGATGTTCTCCGGCTTGATGTCGCGGTGAATGATGTCCATTTTATGAGCTTGGTGCAGCGCCGCGCACGTCTGCGCCGTCACCGTCACGACGAAATCGAGCGGCAGGATTTTGTATTGTGAAATAATCTGCCGGAGAGTGTCGCCTTCGGCAAGCTCCATCACGATATAGAGCAAGCCGTGCGCCGAAACGCCGACATCATAAAGCGAGACGACGTTATTATGCTTGAGCCGCACGGCGGTTTGCGCTTCGCGGCGGAAACGTTCGGCTGCCTCCGGGGTTTGCGCCAGATGCGGGTGAAGAATCTTGACGGCGACCTTATCGCCGATAAATTGACGCGCGGCGCGGTAAACATCGCCCATCCCGCCCGTGCCCAGTTTGGCTTCGAGCAAGTATTTGCCGTCGATAACTTGTCCGATAAGGTTAAAATTCCGCCCGCCGCCGCCGCCAGGCGGAAAACCTCCCTGTGAAAAGCCCTGTGATGAAAAGCCGCCGCTTGAAAACTTGCCGGAAACCTGTCCCGAGTCGCGCAGCGGCGTTCCGCAGCCTTTACAAAAGTTGCTCGTTTCCAGATTTTGCCTGCCGCATTTAGGACAAAACATCATTCTCCTCGCTAAAAAACTTAAAATTCGCCCGATTTTCCCGCCCTGCAGGCTTCCTTTCGCTTTAACGCAATCATCGTTAAAGCGAGAAACACTAAGCCGAAAGCTCTTAAAATCAGCAAATCGAACCGGTCGCGGTTGCCTTAGGATTCGACAATTTCGGCTATTGATTTTTCAATCTCTAAACTTAAATTCTTTTAAATCTGCAATGATTCGTTTCTTCAGAATTCATTAATAGCTGTAATAGCTGTATGAATTGGTTTTGGCTTTTTCGTATTTGCGCCGGATGCTTTCCATATCCATCCCTTCGGTGCCCACGGCGTTTGCAGCGAAAACCTGTTCGTATTCCGCGACGGCGGTTTGATAGTCGTAGCGTCTTTCGGCGATGCTCGCCAGCCAGGCGCGCGGGCGCGCCCACCGCGGCGAAAATTCGATTGCCTTCCGGTAATATGATTCGGCTTCGTCAAAACGATTCTGGTAATAAAACGAAGTCCCGTAATTGTTGTATGGAATCGCCCAGCGCGGCTCTATCTCAATCGCTTTGTCGAACCATTTGCGCGCCGTTTCGTAATCTTTCTTTTCGTTGTAAATCAACCCGACCGCGTTTAAGGGCAAAGCCCATTTCGCGTCTAAATCCGCCGCGCGTTTCCACTCTTCGAGCGCGGCGTTTTTGTTATCGGTCAAATAAGCCACACGCCCTTTGCAGTAAGCCAGCTTGGCTGCCAGATTCTTGTCGTCAGGTTGAATTTTGCTCGCCCATTCGAGTTTTTTCACTTCTTCCTGCCACGTTTCGATTCGTCCTTCCGTGTAACCGGGTTCGGAAACGGTTTTTAAAACGTCATCAATTTTCTCGGTCAGAAACGGGAAAACACGGTCTTCATATTTTTTCAGAGCGGCTGAAGAAGCGCCTTCGATTTTTAATTGATGATAAAAATCGAAGGCGTTCGCGCCTGCCGGCGCAATAATCTGTTTGTTTTTGATAGCCGCGTCCAGTTTCAGCTCGAGCGGATTCGGCTGTGTCCAATACCAGATGCCGAGCCCGGCTGCCGCCAGCAAAATCAAGCTGCCGATTCCGATAAGCCAGTTTCTCAGGTAATCCGATTTTTTCCCGGTTGTCTGCTGCTGTTGCTGCTGCCGGTAAATATCGCTTTGCCCGGCGATACCCGAATGCGGCGTGATTTTTGGGACTTGAAAAACAATCGTTTCGGCTGATGCGTTCGCGGTCTGATGACCGGCGGAAGGCGGCGGCGCAGCGGTGAAAAGCGGTGAAACCCGGTTCTGGCTGACAAATGGAGCGTGGCTTTCCGCGTGATTGGAATTAACCGTCGAGAGCAATCCGTGCGAGGCTTCGCGCTCAGACGACGATAACGACGAGGGCAGAACCGCGCCGCATTTTTTGCAGAATTTTGACTGTTTGCGGTTTTGCAGGCTGCATTGCGGACAGATGTTCAGCATATCGGGCGAGAGCGCCGTCGTTGCCGGAAACGAAACATTTTTGGCGGATACGAGTGTTTGCTCTTCAGATTCGGATTCGATAAGCGGAGTTCCGTCGTTCATACAGAAAACGTAATCGTCTGCAAAATCACTTTGACACCGGGGACAGGTTTTCATATTTTTATTATCCAATCAGCTTAAAAATTTAAACCGTTTCGTGCCCATTTCAGCGCTATTTCGCCGATAATCGGTAATTTGTATTCCTCGTTTTTATATGCCTTATACAGGCAAAACAAATTAGCCGCGATTTGCCCGATGTAAACAGTCCAGAAAAGTAAAAGCAAAAACGCGGCGCTGCCCTTGCTGGTCAACAAAGCCTGTCGGAGGCGAAGACAGAACCAAGCCGAAAAGAACATTTAAAGTAAGGCTGACGACGAACAGACCGGCAACCAGTAAAATCGCCTGAAATGCGTGGAAACGAATCAGTTGATTCGTTTTATAGGGCGATTTAAGCAAAAAGAAAATCGGGACGGGCAGCCACAAAATGCCGAGAATAAAGCTCGCGCCGTAGCTGAGAGAAGCCGCAATGTTCGGTTTAACCGCCGCCGCCGCAGCAGCAGCAGCAGCAGTGCCGGCAAAAGAATCGGTCGAGGCGGAAAAGCTCCGGTTAATCGTCGGCGAGGAAGT
>JALZHR010000162.1 GCA_030860665.1 Acidobacteriota bacterium | reverse complement strand
GCTATCAACTATCAGTTCTCAATTCTCAGTTTTCAGTTTTCAGTTAAGGAAGAAAAGAGCCTTTGCCGTCGCGCCCGATGCGCATATCGGTCAGCCAGTCGAGCCAGCGATATTTCAGGGCTTTGGGCGCGAGGTGTTCGGTGATGGCAAAGGCTTCGTGGCGCGAGCCGTCCGGGCATATTATTTCCGTCTCGCTCAGGAAACGCAGGTAGAAGAAGCTGGCGTCGATCAGCTTGGTTTGCCGGACGGAAAACTTGAAATCTCCGCCGCTCGAAAAGATCAGAGATTTCGGATATTTCATCCCGAAGATGTTGCGGGTAAAATCCGCCTCGCGGCACTCGGCGTCCGTAACTTTCAGCTCGCCGTTTTTAACCAGAAAGAGCTTCGTCGTCGGCTGCGCCTGCAAACATTCCTTATAGCGATAGAAAACGGCGGTCGCGTCGGTAAAATGCGCGCGTCCCCATTGCCAGTCCTGCACGGTTTCCGCCAGCCAGCGCGCGTCGGTGTTATGGTCGTGATAGCCCGTCCCGCGAAAGTGATGAACGTCTTTCAGCTTTCCGTTCTGCTGAAAGATTTCGATTCTGCCCGTTACGTCCGAGCGCGGCGCGACCAGATTCCAGTGGTGCGAATTCGCCTGAATCGCAAAGTCCTTTTCCGGCAGAAAATCGCTTTCAATCGAAAGCCATTCGAGCTTTGCCTTTAATTTATAGTTTTTGCGCAAGGTCGCGTTGATTTGCAGAAGATAGCCCGAACCGTAGGGCGCGGTTTCAAATCTGAATTCGTTTTCGCCCAGGCGACAGGCGGGCGTATTCGTGTCGGCGAAAAAACGTTCGGACGGAAATTCGTTAATCGCGCGATAAACCGGCTTGCCGTCCCTATAATAAATAAAAACCAGCGCCGGGCATTTCTGGCAGTCGGGGTTCGGGGATTGAGAGTCGAGAGATTTTTCCGCCTGATTCCGCACCAGGCGATTGTAGCGCGGCGAAAAGATAAAATTGTCGAGAAAAATCACGACGATCGCCTCGCGCCCGTCGTCCGACAGAGCGTCGAAATACCACCATTCATACCCGCGCGCGTCGCGCTTCGGATGCCAGACGTCCGCCGCGACGCTTGACGAATAGGAAAACTTTTCAGGCGAAACCTGTTCTGTTGTAGCTGCCGTCGTCATCTGATTTTTGTCCTCTCGCCGGGAAATTTGCAAAACAAAAACCTAAGACGAAAGTTACTCGCTAATCGCCGCAAAGTCAAAGTTTTTTGCGCACCGGCGCGGAGATGGAGAAAGGGAATTAACACGGATGAGCAGGCTCCGCGGCTTGATAGACAGGGATAAAATAAATGATTAAGAGAACGGCGATTAGATGATTGACGAAGAATAGACGCCTAACCGATTATTCGCCAAATCCCATTCCTTCATCCCTGTAAATCCTGACATTCCTGTTAATTTCCTCTTAAAATCATGGGCGTCGCGCGCCCGTGCGGTATAATCTTTCTTAAAAAACGGCGAACTTTTATTTGCCGCACCGAATCTTTAGATTATTCAAGCGAATCTCTCCCGATTCTTTTGTGGAGGAAAATAAAAAGATGAAAATGGGAACAAAGGCGGTTTTGTTGATTTTGGTTTTGGCGGTCGGGCTTTTCGCCGCCGGTATGGCAAAGCGTTACAGTATCGGCGAGATTGAAGCGAATTCTGCAAAATACGTCGGCAAGAAAGTCACCGTCGTCGGAACGGTCGAGACCGGTTACGGCGTCTCGCTGCCGTCGATATTAATCCGCAACGGTTCGGGCGGCACTTATAAAATCGACGACGGCACGGGCGAAATCTGGGTCGTCACGCAGCGCGGCGTGCCGCAGAAAGGCGCGCAGCTCAAAGTGAAAGGCAAAGTTCAAAACGGCGTGACGATTGACGGCAGAAATTACGGCTTGGTTTTATACGAGGACGACCGGAGCTTCCAGAAAAAGTAAAACCGGCGCGCGAATGACAAACGGCGAACGACGAGGTTAAAATCCTTCTCGTTCGCATTTTTTTGTCAGAACCGCCTGCGACAGCGGGCAGGTTTTTCAAGGCTAAAGGCTGAAGGCGAAAGGCGAAAGG
>JALZHR010000069.1 GCA_030860665.1 Acidobacteriota bacterium | reverse complement strand
CTTCAAGCCCGAATCTTTCGCGATGCTCTGCGCGGCGGCGACGGCTTCGAGCGAGACTTTATTTAACTGGCAATCTTTGTGTTCGATAAATACTAATATATTACTCATATGTTTTTAATTTGAATTTTATAGAAAAATCAGACAACTTCTACATATTCTAAAAGAATCAGAATGTTTTTAATACACAGAGGACTATTACATAAAATTTTAGTCGTAAACCTCGATTTGGAACCTGAATCACACTTATCCAAGTTTAGCAACAAATAGAATATAACTTCAAACCCCTATATTTAAGGCGATTAACGTGCGTCAAAAATTTGTTTTTTTAGTTTTTAGCATTTGTGCGTCGATTTTAGCAGCTTTTTTGACAGCAAGCTATCAAACGGAAAACGCTCAGGCAAATCAGCTTAACGATATGTATCAAACTATAGATGATAAAGCGTCTGCCGCTCAAACCAATCAACTGAACTCGGTTGATGATTTAGTAAATACTATTTTCGTCAATTACGGTCTTTCCGATTTAGACCCGACTTTATTCGCTTCTCTAAAAGATAGAGTTGTTCGCGCCGAACAAAGCGGTTATCTCGTGCAGGAAAGTCAGGTCGTCAACGCCGTCAACTGGCTGGCAGATGAATTTTCCGCTCCGCCTTACGCCAAAACAAGCTCACTACAAATCAGAGCGACCAGAGTCACGTTAAATGAATTTATGCCTAACCTATTCATTAATAAAGATACTCAGGGAAATATATCTGTTAACAGACAGGTTAACAGTACGATGCCCGACAGCCTTCCGCCTGTGCAAGCGACTTGTTTATTACTCGTCATCGTTCAGCAGAAAATGCTGAACGAATATTTCCAGAAAACCCCTGACGAATGGACGGCGAATTTTCTAGCCGAACAGGAAGCGGCTGCTGCAGGAAACGATTCCCTCGACGCAGAAAGTTCTCCGCAAATTGAAACCAAATCTGTTCAGACAAAATCCATAGAAATGCAGCAACTGGTTTATAACTCGAATTTTGCGCAGCCCGATGTGGAAAGATTAGCGCAAGGAGTTTTGGATAAACTCGGGATAGCGAGATAGAGAGGTAATTTGTAATGAAGAGAAATTTTTTAATTGTTTTATTTTTCCTCATCACCGGGTTTCAACTACAATACCTGTTTGCGTCCGTAATAGTTATATGTAAATTTCAGGGAAGCTGAGGAAATTTCAGCTTCCCTGAAATTTGTCCGATTATATTACTCGCACTTCGGTCTTTAATTTCTCAACCAGTTCAGCCGCGCCTTTTTTCGCGTCGCCGTCGCCGAGAATCTGCGTCTGCTTGGTTTTCAGCGGCATATAAACCCGCTGGATTTTCTGCCCTGAGCCGTAGCCGTCAATCGTCGGCGTAACCTCACGGATTTCCTTTTTCTTCGCCGCCATAATGCCTTTGAGGCTGGCGTAGCGAATCTGCGAGATGCCGGATTGAATCGTCAGAAGCGACGGCAGCGGATAAGTAAACCACTGATACCAGCCGCTTTCCAGCTCGCGCTTGACGCGAAAATCCGCGCCCGAAGCGTCGACTTCGATGACGATAGTCGCGTGCGGAATTCCTAAAAGCTCCGCTAAGATTACGCCGGTCTGACCGTAATTGTTATCGTCCGACTGCAAGCCAGCCATCACCAAATCCGCGTTCTCGTCGCGAATCGCATCGGCTATAGTTTTCGCAATCTGAAACGGCGAAAGCTGGTTCGCGTCATCGACTACAATGTGAATCGCGCGATCAGCGCCGCGCGCCAGAGCGTCTTTGATAGTTGACTGCGCGCGCCGCGGTCCGAGCGAGCAGACGACGACTTCGCCCGCTCCTTTCTTTTCCTTCAGCCGCAACGCTTCTTCCAGAGCGTAGCCGTCCGATTCGTTCGTGACATATGACAAATCGGCTTCCTCAATCCATTTCTCGTCCCTGCCAATCCGCAAAATCGCGTCCTTGTTGGCAACCTGTTTCATTAAAACGACTATTTTCATAGAATTATCTTTCCGAAAGTTTCTTAATAATAGATTTTGCTAATTTCAATGATTCTAAAATTTTTTCCCCGAAACCTCTTACCCCGAAAATGAATGACCATTCATTCAGCAAATAAATTAAATGCGTTCGATCGCCGCAGGCAGCAGCGGCAATCGAACGCACCGGATAACTATTCTTCAAACCGCTTGAAAATCAAGCACGCGTTCGTTCCGCCGAAGCCGAAGCTGTTTGACAGAACGTATTCGACTTCCTTCTGTCGCGGCTCGTTCGGGACGTAGTCCAAATCGCATTCCGCGTCAGGAAATTCGTAATTGATGGTCGGCAAAAGCGTCTTGTGATACAACGAAAGCACCGAGAAAACCGCTTCGATTCCGCCCGCCGCGCCGAGAGCGTGCCCGGTCATCGACTTGGTCGAGCTGACCGGCAGGCTGTAGGCGTAATCGCCGAAAACCTGCTTGATGGCGAGCGTCTCGAACTTGTCGTTATACGGCGTCGAAGTTCCGTGCGCGTTGATATAACCGATTTGTTCGGGCGAGATTCCCGCGTCCCTTATCGCTTTCTGCATCACGCGGCGCGGACCCGAGCCGGTTTCGTCCGGCGCGGTGATGTGAAAAGCGTCGCCGCTCATCCCGTAGCCGACGATTTCGGCGTAGATTTTCGCGCCGCGCGCTTTGGCAAATTCGAGTTCTTCGAGAATGATTATCCCTGCGCCTTCGCCCATCACGAAGCCGTCGCGCTCGGCGTCAAACGGGCGCGAAGCCTTTTTCGGGTCGTCGTTTCTGGTCGAAAGCGCGCGCATCGAAGCGAAACCCGCCGCAGACATCGGCGTAATTGCCGACTCCGCGCCGCCGCAAATCATTACGTCGGCGTCGCCGCGCTCGATATATCGAAAACTGTCGCCGATGGCGTGTGCGCCCGCCGCGCAAGCCGTCGCCGTCGCCGTATTCGGACCTTTCGCGCCGTGCCGTATCGAGACGTTGCCCGAAGCGAGATTGACGATTGACTGCGGGATAAAAAACGGCGAAACGCGGTCAGGTCCGCCGAGCAGATACTTGTCGTGCTCACGCTCAATCGCCCAGAAATCGCCGATGCCGGAACTGATATAAGTTCCGACCATCTCGGCGTTTGAATCGTCAATTTTTAAACCGCTGTGTTTGATGGCTTCGTCGGAAGCGGCGATGGCGAAATGCGTAAACGCGCCCATCCGCCGCGCTTCTTTCTTTTCCAGAAAGTTCAGCGGGTCGAAATCCTTTACCTCGGCGGCAAATTTGACCGAAAATTTTTCGGTATCGAATTTTTTAATGTAGTCGACGCCGCTTTCGCCGCGAAGCAATGCCGACCACGTAGATTCGACATCGTTTCCGACCGGCGTGACTAAACCGAGTCCTGTTACTACAACACGACGTTTCATAAAATTAGTGAAAAGTGAAAAGTGAAAAGTGAATAGTTTTTAGTTTTTCACTATTCACTTTTCGCTTTCAGTTAGTCCTTTTTGTTCTGCTCGACGTAGCTGTAAGCGTCGCGGACGCTTTGAATTTTTTCCGCATCTTCGTCGGGAATTTCGATGCCGAATTCTTCTTCAAAACGCATCACGAGTTCGACAAGGTCGAGCGAGTCTGCGCCCAAATCTTCAATAAAACGGGCGTTTTCCGTAACTTCCGCTTCGTCGACTCCCAGTTCGTCAACGATTATCTGTTTGATTTTTTCCTGAACGGCTGAATCTGCCATAGCAACTCTTTCTCCTGTTAAATTATAAAAGTCTGTAAATTCCGGAGAGTCCGGAGAGTTTGGAGAGTCCAGGGAGTATCAGGAAAATATTCAATCTGACTCTCCGGACTCTCCAGACTCTAAAGACTCTCCAGACTACTCTTTAAACTATCAAAATTTTCGACGTTCAAACAACGGACGTCGCGGTTAATTTGGCGCACCAAACCCGATAAAATTTTTCCCGCGCCCGCTTCGACAAACGTCGTAACGCCTTCCGCAATCAGATTTTCGACCGACTGCGCCCAGCGCACGGGATTTGAAACCTGTTCGGTCAAAGCTGTAGGGACGCGCCCGCCCTGCGTATTGGCTTCGGCGGAAACGTTTTCGATAATCGGAAATCTCAAATCGCTGAAATCGATTTTCCGCAAATCTTCCGCCAGCCGCTGCTGCGCGGGCAGCATCAGCGCGCAATGAAAAGGCGCGGAAACGTTGAGCTTTATCGCCCGTTTCGCGCCGCGCTGTTTTAATAATTCTATCGCCCGGTCAATCGCCGCCGAGTTTCCGGCAATCACTATTTGCGACGGCGAATTGATATTCGCCGGGCTGCAAATTTCGCCCTCCGCCGCGTCTGCGCAAGCCGTCTCGATTGTTTCGAGCGGCGCGCCGATAATCGCCGCCATCGCGCCGACGCCGACCGGGACGGCTTCCTGCATATAAGTTCCGCGCCTGCGAACAATTCGCACCGCGTCGGCAAAGCTCATCGCGCCCGCCGCGACGAGCGCCGAATATTCGCCGAGGCTGTGACCGGCGACGAAATCCGGAGTCGGAAAACCTTCGGCTTCCATCGCGCGAAAGGCGGCAATTGAAGTCGTCAGAATCGCGGGCTGCGTGTTCGCCGTGAGCTGCAAATCGGCTTCGTCGCCTGCAAAACACATCTCGGACAATTTAAAGCCGAGCGTGTCGTCGGCTTCCTCGAAAACCTCGCGCGAAACCGCGTAGTTTTCGTATAAATCCTTGCCCATGCCGACCGCCTGGCTGCCTTGTCCGGGAAATATATACGCTATTTTTGACATCAAATTTAAAATCTAAAATCAAAAATCAAAAATCTAAAACCGGAGCAGCGTTCCGCCCCACGTGACGCCGCCGCCGAAAGCGGTCAGCAAAACCAGGCTGCCTTCCCCGATTTTTCCGGCTTGAAGGCATTCGTCCAGCGCAATCGGAATCGAAGCCGACGAAGTGTTGCCGTGCTCGGCGATGTTTGAATAAACCTTTTCTTCCGGAACGCCCAGACGCGAAGCAACCGCGTCGGTGATGCGCTGATTAGCCTGATGCGGAATCACCAAATCGACGTCGTCAACGGTGTAGCCCGCCTTTTGCAGCATTTCCGCCGAAATATCCGCCATCGAGCGGACGGCGACCTTGAAAAGCTCGTTGCCCTTCATCTTGAAAAAGTGCATCCCGCCGTCGATGGTCTTGTAGCTCGTTCCTAATTTCGTGCCGCCGCCGGGCGCGTAAAGCTGTTCCTCGTAGCGACCGTCGGAGCGGATTTTCGTGGCTAAGATTCCTTTGCCTTCCGCGACGGGACCGAGGACAGCCGCGCCCGCGCCGTCGCCGAAAATGACGCAGGTCGAGCGGTCGGTGTAATCGACGTATTTGGTCAGAACTTCCGCGCCGATGACCAGCGCATAACGGATTTGTCCGGTCTTAATCATCGACTCGACCATCGTAATCCCGTAAATAAAACCGGAACAAGCCGCAAAAACGTCCATCCCGGCGGCGTTCGTCGCGCCGAGCTGCGCCTGTATCAGCGCGCCGGTCGAAGGCATTATCTGGTCAGGCGTCGTCGTCGCGCAGATGATGATTTCAATATCTTCGGGTTTCAGATTCGCGCGTTCCAGCGCCTGCCGCGCCGCTAAAGTGCCGAATTGCGAGGTGTATTCGTTTTCGGCGGCTTTATGACGCTGTTTGATGCCGGTGCGCGAGGTTATCCACTCATCGCTGGTCTCGACGATTTTTTCCAAATCGGCATTGGTCAGGATACCGCTCGGATAAGCGTGTCCCATTCCGATGATGCCTGCGTTTTGTGACATATTCAGATTTTCGATTTTCGATTTTCGATTTTCGATTGGATAAGGAAATTATCTTTTTAAAATTTATCTGGCGCAAACCAAATTCCGAATCCAATCAAAAATCGGCAATCTAAAATCTAAAATTACGTTATTCCTGTTCCTTGACTTCGATAATCTGGCGACCTTTGTAAGTTCCGGTGTCAAGGTCGACGCGATGCGGCTTTTTCGGCTCGCCCGTTTCCTTGTCCAAATAAAATTGCGGCACTTTCAGCGCGTCGTGCGCGCGGCGTTGACGCGTGCGTGATTTTGAATGTCTGCGTTTGGGATTCGGCATAATAACCTCTAATTAATTTTTAGCCACAGACGGACGCGAAAGGCAAGCCTGCCGGCGATGATTTGAAATTTCAGAATCGAGATTTCAAATCGGCTTTCGCGTCCGTCTGCGGACTGTTCTTTATTTCAAATTTTTCAAAGCCGACCAGCGCGGGTCGGTTTCGTCTTCTTCACAATGGCAGTTTACCTCATTCAGATTCGCGCCGCATTGCTGGCACAAACCTTTGCAATCTTCGCGGCAGAGAATCTGCGTCGGCAAATCCAGTAAAATATGCTCGCGGACTAAATCCGCCAAATCGATTTCTTCGCCGTCGTAAACGGAAACGTCCAAATCGGCGTTTCTCACCTCGGCTTCCTTTTCGCTCGTGTAATTTTCCTCGGTGACGAAAGCCGCTTTCAGCGGAACGTCGAGCCGATGCGTCGCCTCGCGCAGGCAGCGCGTGCATTCCAGTTCGACCTCGCCGGTGATTCGGGCTTCGACATCGACCTGCGCGATGCCTTTTCGCAATTTTCCGACCGCTCTGACAGGTTCAGCGATACGCGCCGATTCTTCCTCTAAATCAGGCTGCGAGGCGAAGTCGAAAGTAATTTCCGGTTCGGTCAGTTTGGTTAAATCTATTATCATCTGCTACAGGCGAAAAACGTTTCAAATAGCGAAAGATGCAAAAAGATTTATTATAACCTATGAGATTCGCGTGTCAAACAAGCGCGGGTCTAAAGTCGGTCGCTCCGGTCTTCAGAATTTAGATTCCGGGCTTGTTCCGATTGCTTCGTCGAGCGATTTAAAACCTCTTTCCCGCAGAATCTTCGCCAGCCCGAAATTAACGTCGCGGGCAAACGTGAAGCCCTGATAAACGAAGCCCGTGTAAGCCTGAACCAGACACGCGCCCGCCGCGATTTTTTCAAACGCGTCTTCAGCCGTAAAAATTCCGCCGACGCCGATAACCGGCAGCTTCCCTTTTGAATGGCGATAAATTCGGGAAATAACTTCGGTCGAGCGCCGTTTCAGAGGTTTACCGCTCAAGCCGCCGCTTCCTATGCTCTCGATTTCGGCGGCGGAAGCTTGCAGGTTGTTTCTCGAAACGGTCGTGTTCGTCGCGATGATTCCGTTTAAATTCAAACGCAGGCAAACGTCCGTCACGGATTCGATTTCCGCTTCGCTCAAATCGGGCGCGATTTTGACGAGCAAAGGCAGATTTTTTTTATTTATTGAATTCAATTCGATGTTTCTTTTCTGCAAAGCCGATAAAAGCTCGTCCAGGCTTTCAGCCTTTTGCAGCTCGCGCAGATTCGGCGTGTTCGGGCTGGAAACGTTGACGGCGATGTAATCGGCGACGGCGTGCGCCAGATCGAAGCTCGCCAGATAATTTTCCGTTGCCGCCTCGTTCGGCACGTCCTTGTTTTTGCCGATGTTCACGCCGAGAACGCAGTCTGCGGGACGCGATTTTTTCAGTCTTTCAATCACCGCGGGCGTTCCGTCGTTGTTAAAACCGGCGCGGTTTATCAGGGCTTCGTCCTGCGGCAGGCGAAAAAGTCGCGGCTTCGGGTTTCCCTTCTGCGGCGCGAAAGTCACCGTTCCGACCTCGACGAAACCGAAGCCGAGCGCGCAGAGCTGACGAGCGACCAGCGCGTTTTTGTCAAAGCCCGCCGCGACGCCGAACGGATTTTTGAATTTCAAGCCGAAACGCTCAAGCTCGCCGAACTCGTCGCAGGCGAATTTTCCGGCGAATTGTTTCTGCACGAATTCCGCGCCCAAGCCGAGCCTGAGCGCGCTCAAGCCAAGCTCGTGCGCCGTTTCGGTCGGCATTTTGAAAAGCAGCGGGCGGATAATGGAGCTATACAGAGACATTTTTCAGCGAAGTAATTCTATCTTTATCAAATACAACTTGTCACCCGTAACAACCGTTTGTTACTATTTTCGGCAAGATGGCAGATGAACACGGTTTAGTTGAAAAATCAAGAATTATGGACGCGGCGCGGATGAATCGCGCGTTGTCGCGGCTGGCGTCGGAAATCGTCGAGGACAATCAGGGCGCGAAAGGCTTGTATCTGGTCGGCATCAGGCGGCGCGGCGTACCGCTGGCGGAAAAGCTGGTCGAGAAAATCGAGAATCTCGAAGGCACGCGCCCGATTTTCGGCATTCTCGACATCACGCTCTACCGCGACGACCTTTCGACGGTCGGCGCAAACCCGGTCGTCAACCGCACGGAGCTGGACGTCGACATCGAGGACAAGAACATTATTCTCGTTGACGACGTGCTGTATACGGGCAGAACGATTCGCGCCGCGCTCGACCAGCTGATGGATTTCGGTCGCCCGCGCCGCGTCCAGCTCGCCGTTCTGATTGACCGCGGGCGCGAGCACCGCGAATTGCCGATTCAGGCGGATTTTACCGGAAAAGTCGTCCCGACCAAGAAAAGCGAGATTATCAAGGTGATGCTCAGGGAATTTGACGGCGAGGAAGCGGTCGGCATTTTCGAGCGCCCGTCGCCCGAAGAATAAGAGGAGATTATTTTATGAAAAAGACTTTAATTTTCTGTCTGGCGGTTCTGTTTATCGGCTTCGCCTCGACGGCGGCGAAAGCGCAGGCGGAAAACGATATTTTCGGCTATTACACGATTGACGGGCGAGTTCCGGCGGCGTTTGCCGACATCTTCCATATTCACCTGGCGGGCAGCTACGGCGCGGGCTTGACGCCGCCGACGCACGGGATGATTCGACCGAAAAAGGGCAAGGATTTTCCGCTGCTGAAGCCGACCGTGAACGGGAAAAACATTTCCTTTTCGACCAGAGCGGTCGGCGGCGTCAGTTATAAATTTACCGGCACGTTCGTTCGCTTTCCGAACAACGAGACGGTGACGGGCGTCGTCCTGCGCGGCGTTTTGCAGAAATTTAAAGGCAAGACGAAAATTGCCGAGGCGAGAGTCGGATTTACTTACGAGGCGGGCGATTGATTCGCCTTTTTTATTATCGGATTTAATCTTTGCGCGCTTTGCGCCTTTGCGGGAGAAATAAGTTTTAATTCAGCTGAATACTAATCAAAAAATTTTCCCGCAAAGGCGCAAAGCGCGCGAAGCAGAATGATGAACGAAACTTTTAAGCGCAAGGATTTGCTCGGCATCCGCACGCTCTCGGCGGGCGAGATTCTGGCTCTTTTGAAAACGGCTGAGACTTTTCGCGACGTTTCGCGCCGCGAGGTCAAAAAAGTTCCGGCGCTGCGCGGCAAGACGGTTATCAATCTTTTCTTCGAGCCTTCGACACGGACGCGCACTTCGTTCGAGCTCGCCGCCAAGCGGCTTTCAGCCGACGCCGTCAACATCTCGACATCGACTTCGAGCCTGACCAAAGGCGAGACGATTCTCGACACGGCGATGAATCTGGACGCGATGGCTCCGCACGTCATCGTCGTCCGTCACGGCTCGGCGGGCGTTCCGCATCAACTGGCGAAAGCGAGCAAGGCTTCAATCGTCAACGCGGGCGATGGCGCGAACGAGCACCCGACGCAGGCTTTGCTCGACGCGATGACGATACGCGAGCACAAGGGCGAAATCGCTGGCTTAAAAGTCGCCATCCTGGGCGACATCCTGCACAGCCGCGTCGCCCGCTCCAACGTTCATTTATTGACGCGGCTCGGCGCGACCGTGCGCGTCGCCGGTCCGAACACGCTCGTCCCGCCGGAATTTCCCGGCTTGGTCGCGGGCGGCTTGGAGATTTGCCCGGACATCGAAACCGCACTCGCGGACGCCGACGTGGTGATGGTTCTGCGCATCCAGCGCGAGCGGATGGACAAGGCGTTTTTCCCGACGATGCGCGAATATTCGATTTATTACGGCTTGACGCGCAGCCGTCTCGCGCTGGCAAAAAAAGACGCCATCGTGCTGCATCCCGGTCCGATGAATCGCGGCATCGAAATCGCGTCGGACGTCGCCGACGGCTCAAGCTCGCTCATCTTAAATCAGGTCGAATACGGCTTAGCCGTCCGGATGGCTGTCCTGTATCTGCTGACCGGCGGCACCCCGAGCGTCGCTTCGTGACAAACCCGGACACAAACAACACTTTTTCCGCCCGAAATGTTCCTGTTGCGCCCCGTTGCAAGTCTGCATTAATCTGCTGCAACATTGCAGTAGGTCGAAACAGCAACAAATCGAAACAATTCTGCACGCGTAAGACGGCAGCGTGCGCCGTATCCCAAAATGCAGGGGCAGGCACAAGACCTGCCCCTGCATTTTTTTGATAAAAGAAAAGCGAGCCTTGCAGCCCGCTTTTCTCGTATCAATTCGGATTCGCTCTCGTTAGAAATTGAATCTTACGCCGAACTGGAACGAGCGCGGTCCGCCCGTGCCGAAGACGCTGGTCGTGCGCTGTGTCGGGCGCAGCGTCGTGATTTCGTTCGCAGGCGTTCCGGCGTGCGCCAGGACGAAGTCGTTGACGTTGATTAGATTAGGCACGTTGAAAAGATTGAAGACCTCGCCGATGAGCGAGACGCGGTATCTTTCGTTGAAGCTAATCGTTTTCGTCAGGCGCAAGTCCTGCGAGATGACCGAATCGCCGCCGATCGGCGTATCCGCCGGAAGCTCAGCCAGCGCGATAAGCGGCGTCCCGTGCGGGTCTGTGCCGCCCGCCAGAGTCGCGTTGTAATTGCGAATCAGCTCGTTTAGCTGCCCGACCGTCTTGATTTCGCGCCCGATTGAGCCGCCGCGCGTGCCCGGCAGATAGGTGGCGAAAGTTCCCGTTCCGGTCAAATCGACGAAATCCGGCAGAAAGATGCTCTGCGGCGTGCCGCTGAAAGCCGTCGAGATGAGCGAAACCGTCCAGTTTCCTAAAACGTTGCGCTTCCAGAAGTTCGTATCGTTCCGGTAGAACGGCAATTCGTAAATCGCGCTGAACACGAAGCGGTGTTTCCTGTCCAGAGCC
>JALZHR010000042.1 GCA_030860665.1 Acidobacteriota bacterium | reverse complement strand
CTTCGGCAATTTCAACCGCGGGCGACGGCGCGCTGCCGGCGGCATTGGCTGCAAACGCTTCCAGAGCCGGAAATTCTTCGTTTTCCGGAGAGATTACGACCGCATTTTCGGAAGCCTGCGCGGCTGCGGCAATAGCGGCAAGATCGACGTCGGCGGGCAGAGCCGGAACCTGTTGTTCCGGCAAGACCACAGCGGTTTCTTCGCTCGTCGCCGCGCCGCTGACGGCATTTTCCAGCGCATGGCGCATCGCTGTCGCCGAGACGAAACGCCCGGCGGCGTTCAGCGCCAGCGCCGTATGCAAAACGTGCGCCATACCGGCGGGAACTTCGCTATTGATTTCGCTGACGAGCTGAAGCGGGTCGGGATTTCCCACGATGATTTCCGAGGCGCGGGCGAGCACGTCAATCGGCGGCTTGCCCGTCAGAAGATGATACGCCGTCGCCGCCAGCGCGAAGAGGTCTGAGCGAGCGTCGGTTCCCGTTCCCTGAATTTGTTCGAGCGGCGAATATTTGCGCGAATAGCCGAAGACGCTTTTGACGCCCGTCGTATTTTCGGATTTTAATTTCGCGAGTCCGAAATCGAGCAGGATGACGTCGCCGCGCTGCGTTATTTTCAGATTATGCGGTTTTATGTCGCGGTGAATAATCGGCGGCTCCTGCGAGTGCAGGTAGTCGAGAGCGTCGAGCAGACTGTCGGTCCAGCGCACAACGTCTTTGACCGGAAACGCGCCTTCACGCTTTAAAATCGCGAACAAATCCTCGCCTTCGATATACTGCATCACGAGAAAATGTCCGCCCGATTCGATGAAATAATCCGAGACGTGCGGCAGCACCGGGTGGTGCAAACTGTTGAGCAGACGCGCCTCGCGCTCGAAGGCTTCGCCCAGCTCGCCGTCGTCGTTGTAGAAGGTTTGTTTAATCGCCACGTAACTGTCAAATCGCTGGTCGACGGCGAGATACACCGCGCCCATTCCGCCCGCGCCGATTTGCCTTTCTATTAAGTAGCGTTCCTGTAACAGTGTCCCGTTTTGAATCATTCGCTGTTCGCCCCTCCCCGTGACTGCAATTTTGATGCCTCAGCGGGCTGGCGCGTTGATACAAAAAAACGGGCGCAGATTCTTTGATTCGGCGGCTTTTAAATTGCGGCAGGATATTTGCCTGAAATTTTCCGAATCGGCGAGAAAAAGTTTTTATTTTATCGAATTGTTATAATTATTTTAAGGGAGGAATTATGCCATACAACAAATTAAACGTGAGCGGCGCGCAAGCCGACATTCTCTCGTGGGTCAACCACGATTTATCAACCGACGAACACAATATGCTGCGCAACGTCTCGCGCCTGCCGTGTCTGTATAAGCACGTCGCGCTGATGCCCGACGCGCATTTAGGCATCGGCTCGATGGTCGGCTCGGTCGTGGCGACGAAGGACGCCGTGATTCCGGCGACCGTCGGCGTGGACATCGGCTGCGGGATGATGGCGGTCAAAACGCCTTTTAAAAGCTCGATTCTCGAAGGCAAATTGAAGGATTTGCGTCACGAAATCGAACGCGCGATTCCGGTCGGCTTCAACGAGCACAAGGAAACCGACACGGACGCCGGGCGCTGGGAAGGCTGGTCGGAATTCGACCGGCTGCACAAAGGCGTGCAATACCGTAAAGCGAAGGCGATGAAACAGCTCGGAACGCTCGGCGGCGGCAATCATTTTATCGAGGTCTGCCTCGACACCGAGGACAACGTCTGGCTGATGCTTCATTCCGGCTCGCGCAATATCGGCAACGAGGTTGCCAAGCTGCATATCGAGACGGCGAAGCACCTGCATAAATTGTCCGAGCTGCCCGACCCGAATCTCGCCTATTTCGTTCAGGGAACGGAAGAGTTCGCCAACTACTGGCACGATTTGGAATGGGCGCAAGCCTACGCGATGAAGAATCGTGAAATTATGATGAAGCGTCTTTTGAAATCGTTTAACCGTATGTTCAACGACCAAAAGGAGTTTCGTCCCGAAATCACGGTTAACGCTCATCACAATTACGTCAGCCCGGAAGTGCATTTCGGCGAGAAAGTTTACGTGACGCGCAAGGGCGCGATTCGCGCCGACGCGGGAATGTACGGGATTATTCCCGGCTCGATGGGCGCGAAATCGTTCATCGTGCGCGGGCTCGGAAACGAGCAGAGCTACAATTCCTGCTCGCACGGCGCGGGACGAAAAATGTCGCGCACGGCGGCGAAAAAAGCCTTTTCGCGCGAGGATCTGGAGCGCCAGACCAAAGGCGTCGAATGCCGCAAGGACGCGGGCGTCATCGACGAAATCCCGTCGGCTTACAAAAATATCGACGAGGTTATGCGCAACCAGTCGGATTTGGTCGAAGTCGTCGCGCAATTGAAACAGGTCGTCTGTGTAAAAGGATAGGACGAGTTGACAGAAAGTTGCAGGAAGTTGCAGATAGTGCCAGATAGTTAAAAGAAAGGTCGGAAGATTGAAGTTCGTAACTTTCTTCAAACTACCTGCAACTATCGGCAACTTCCTGCAACTTCCTGCAACTATTTTAAAACTATGAAACTGGCAGAAGCATTGATATTGAGAGCGGACAGCAAAAAGCGCTTTGAGCAGTTGAGACAGAGGCTTTTTGAAAACATCAGGATTCAGGAAGGCGACGAGCCTGCCGAAAAACCCGAGGCTTTATTAAAGCAAATCGAGGTGGTCGCCGATGAGTTCGAGACTTTGATAAAGCGGATTAACAAGACCAATTCCGAGACGGAATTCTCCAAAGGAAAGACTTTAACCGACGCCATCGCGGAAAGAGACGTACTGTCGATGCGCGCTAATTTCTATCGCGGCATCGCCTCGAACGCGATGGAAAACGATTATCGCTACGGGCATTCGGAAATCAAAATCGTCAGAACGATTGACGTGGCTAAGATTCAGAAATTAGCCGACAAGCTGGCTCAGCAGTATCGCGAGCTGGATTCCAAAATTCAGCAGATTAACTGGAAAACTGATTTGGTCGAGTAAAATCGACGTTGTTAGCTGAAACGAAAAAGGCGTATGCAAAAGCCCGGCAACAGGCTGAAATGTTGTCACCGCTGAAACGGAAGCGTAGGGACTCGCTTCAAATGTTAATAGTTACGTCCAGCAATGTCACAAGCGCATTGTAAAAGGGTAATGTCAGAACCATTGCATAGATTTTTTGTTTGAGCGAGGGCGGGAAAGGGGCAATCAGTTTTCAAACCGGAAAAAAGGAGAAACTTATGAATCAGAGGGAAACTTTACAAAACCGCGATTTTTATTAGGTGCGGACGTAAAAGTTTAAAATTTTAACGTCCGTGCAAAACCCTAAACTTTTAACAAATTCAAAGGATATTTTGTATGGACATTCAATTACTGGAAAAAAGATTCGCGCTGATTGGAGCCAGGGTAAAGCTAGAAGTAATTCCCGAACCGACCTGGCGCGCGCGTCCCGGCATCGACATCGGGCGCGACAAATCGGGCGAATTTTTCGACATCAAGATTGCAGACGGCGACGACGTAAATTACGAAGTCGTTAATTTGCAAAAAGACCTGCGTCATCTGCTTTTAATGGCGAGACGCGGCGCGAGCGGAAGCAAGGAAAAATTTCTTTGCGGACACGACGAGCGTCATTGGTTCGTCTGCGCCGTTCCCGGCAAAAGCGTCGCCAGTGTCGAAAATGCGATGGAAGCCTTGCAGCCGATGTTCGTTCGCCGCGAGGTTTTCCTGAAACTCAAACGCAGCAAAAACCGTTTCGACCGCCGCAACGAGGCTTTCGTCAGGCAGGGCGAATGGTTTTTCGTTCCTTTCCCCGAACTGGTTTTCGATTCAAATCAAATTCATAAAAACGAGCCGATTAGCCGCGGCGCGGGAAGCAAACCGCACATCTGCGAGGAAGTTTTTCGCAGCGGCGGCGAAGCGGTGATGAGCTGTCTGGAATATGCCGCTCCGGTTTTGCAGAAGCATTTCAAAAGCTTTTTGAAATCGATGCCGGAGGCAAAACGCTGGAACTGGCAGGTGAGGCGAATGAACGCGGCGGTTTACGCGCGCGGCGCGGTTCGTCACGCCGACCACAAAACGATTTATCTGGACGGCTGGCATCAGGTCTTTATGAACACCGAATCGGAAGCTCCGGGAATGCGTCACGTCGTGTTTCTGGATTAACTCCAAAAAAGTGCTGAGTTCTGAGTTCTGAGTAAAAAGCCAAAACTCAGCACTCAGAACTCAGAACTCAGCACTTAACCCCTAAAGGTTCGATTATGCAATTTTAATCACCGGTAATCAGGCTGGCTTATTTGCGCTAATTTCGCTTTGCCGGTTTCGACGATTCGCAGGTAATAATTTTTCTGGCTGGGACTAATCTCGCCGCCAATTTGCGAAAGAGCTTTGTTTGCCGTTTCGATGATTGCCGTCATTTCCTTTTTCATCAAATCGAGCAGCCTGGCTTTCGATTCCGGCGTCGTATCCAGCTCGTTGCTTCTTTCTTTCGCGTATTGATTGAACTTCGCCGAGCGGGCGACAATATCGTTCGAGTAAAACAGGTTCAGACGATCGACTTCCGCTTTTCGCTCCTGTTCACTAATCAAAGCCTGTTTTTCTTTTGAAACATTGCCCGCGCCCGGCACGCGGATTTTTGCTTTCAAATCCCTGACATACGGCATATTCGGATAGCGTTCGAGCGCGAGGTCGAAATACCTGAGCGCTTCGGCGTCATTAACGCTTCCCGCTTCGGTATATCCTCTGCCGACACGAAAGGCGGCTTCGGCGCTGCATATTGCGCCGTTTCGGTAGTCGTAGTTGTTGATGGCTTTGTCGTAATATTCTTTTCTTTCTTTGTAACTAAAATCTTTCGCCGCGAAATAATAAGCGCAGACGTTTTTTTCGTTTGCTTTGGCGAGCGACGCGAAATAATTCTCGCGCTCGGCGTGAAGCTTGAGCGTGAAGAAAAACTCGTATAATTTTTTGTAACTTTCAAAATTCTGATTGCTCACCTCGACTTCCTTTTTTAAAGCCGCGAGCTTTTTCTGGACGGCGGGCGCGACAGCCGGATTCGGATAAAAACCGTAAGTCGCATCGCGCTGGCGGATTGCCAGCTTTTCATTCGGGTCGATGGAAAGCGCCATTTCGTAATCGGCGAGCGCGCCGTCAAAATCTTTTTTCGTTCCCTTGTAGAAGCCGCGCACGGTGAGCGCCAGCGCATTCTTAGGATTTATGCTCAGCGCCTTTTCAAAGTCGGCGACGGCGCTGGCAATTTCGCCTTTGACGGCGTAGCACAACGCGCGAATCGAATATGCCGCATCGCTGTTCGGCTGACGGCTGATAAACGCCGTCAACTCATCGATGGCGGGCAACGGTTTTCCCTCGCTGCATTGCGCTTTGAATTTAGCCGTCGCCTGCGTTTCCGGCTGTGCCGAACAAATGCCGGTTTGCGCCGCAAACAAAAGCAAAAAGACAAAAGCGACGCAGATATATTTTTTCAATTGTTTATACGAAATTTTCATAAATCGGTTATATCGAAAAGCCGGTGTATTTTATCAACAAACTTCTCTGACTGTAAACGCAGGATTTGCACGTTTTAAGGGTCAGGCTTTAAAGATTTTCCGAATTTTAAAGATTCACTTTTGAGCATCGTTGGTCTAGTCAGGTCTAAGATTTCGGCTTGCCATGTCGAAGACATCGGTTCAAATCCGATACGATGCTCCAATCATTTAACAGGTTCTCGCGGGCGGAAACAAAAAGCAGTAGACTATCCCGGTTCTTGGCTAGTCTCGTGAGCCGTGCCGCCTGCCGGAAGGAGCGGGTTCGATGCAAATAATCCGCTCCAAATTCTTAGTTTTTTTCATTTTTAACAAAAAATCTATATACAAATCGGACGTTTATCATCTAAAATAGCGGCAGTTGACGGCAGTTATACAAAATATTGTGGTAAAGATTCGATTTGTTCAGACAATTCAGTTTTCTAAACAACACAAATATTAAACAAAAAGGAGGCGATTTCTCTTGCTGACAGGTAGAGTTTTACTTTTGAATTTCTCATACGAGCCGCTCGGTACGGTCGGCATCGCGCGCGCGATGTGCCTGTGGTTTCGCGGGTCGGTTTCAATCGAAGAATACGACGGCGAAAACGTGCTGCATTCGCCGCGACAGGTTTTTCGCGTGCCGTCGGTCGTGCGCCTGCGTCATTACGTCAACGTGCATCGTCGTCGCCGCGAAACGACGATGAAGCGCGCGCGGATTTACATTCGCGACCGTTATCGCTGCCAGTATTGCGGCGACCACAAACACGCGGCTGATTTGACGCTCGACCACATTCTGCCGCGCGCGCAGGGCGGCGAATCGACGCCGCAGAACCTGGTCACGGCTTGCGTCAAGTGCAACGGTCGCAAAGGCAACCGCACGCCCGAACAAGCCAGAATGCCGCTGCTGACTTCGCAAAAGCTGCTCAATCTCGGACTCGACCGCGTTTTGCTCTGCCACTATGCAGAATCGAAACCGGAATGGAAGAAATATCTGTTTATGGACGACTTTGAAGAGCAGACCAGAGCCGCATAAGATTTTCGATTTTAGATTTGCGATTTAAAAATCTTTCTCTAATCTAAAATCGAAAATCCTTTTCCGGTCGGCTGAAACGCCGACTCAAGCCGTTTTTTCCCCGAAATTATCCCAGTCGTAAAGAAATGCGAAGCCGCGAAAGATTTTTTTTCGCCCGGTTTTCGTGTTTTTTCGCGGCTGATTCCGAAGCCGATTAGCTCAGCGGAAAGAGAGCGGCTGTCTTCTAAACAGCAGGTCGTCGGTTCGAGTCCGACATCGGCTATTCTTAAAGGGTAAAGGCTAAGGGCGAAAGGCGAAAGGTAAAGACAGTGAGCGAGCATCTGTCGAAATCTTTTTTATTATTCCTTATCCTTTATCCTTTCGCCTTTATCCTTTCGCCTTTAGAAAGTTGCTTCGATTGTCAAAGTTCTCGAAAGGAGCGTCTGCGCGTATGAAGCTGATATTTATTTACGGTTCTCCGGCGGTCGGCAAATTGTCGGTCGCCGATGAAATCGCGCGTCGAACGAATTTCAAGGTGTTTCATAATCACCTGAGCATCGACTGCATCGAGCCAATTTTTGAATTCGGCTCGCCGTCGTTCGTGAAATTGATTGATTTGATTCGCGTCGAGACGGTCGCGGAAGCCGCGCGTGTCGGGCAGAATCTGATTTACACGTTCTGTTACGCGAAGGATTTGGACGAGCCGCACGTCGGGCGCATCACGCGCGCCGTCGAGGAAAACGGCGGCGAGGTCTGTTTCGTCCTGCTGGTCGCCGATAAATCCGTGCTGGAAAAACGCGTGCTGGAAGAAAGCCGCCGCAAATACGGCAAGGCGAAAACCGTCGAGATGATGCGCTATTTTTTTGAAACCTACGAGCTTTTTTCGCCCGTGCCCGGTCGCGAAAGCCTGCGGATTGACAACACCGATTTGCCAGTCGAACAGGCGGCGCAGCAGATTATCGAGCATTTCGGGCTGAATCATCGAAAGTAAATCGGAAAATTTGTTTGGCGAAAAGCGAGAATTGAGTTAAAATAATTTTCCGAAAAATAGACGGAAATGATTCAGGCAAGCGCCTTTTTCATTTCCGTCTATTTTTTATTTTAAGCACGTTTATTGAAGCAGAAGACGGGAGAATTTATGAGTAAAAAATACGAAACCGAAGACGAGATTTTATCGCTGGTCGAAGCCTTTGAAGCGGGCGCGATTCCGCGCGCCGAGTGGAATCACGCCGGGCATCTGACGGTCGCGCTTTATTATTGCTCGATTCACGATTTGGCGACGGCGACCGAAAAAATGCGGCGCAACCTGCTGCATCATCTGAAAGCAATCGGCGTGGATTTGACGAAAGAAATGCCGTATCACGAAACGCTGACGGCGTTCTGGATGCGGACGGTGGACGATTTCCGAAAATCGAAAAACGGCGCGCCGCTCGTGGCGACGGCGAACGAGCTGGTCGCGGGATTCGACAAAGATTACCCGCTCTGTTTCTACAGCCGCGAGGTTTTATTCGGCGACGAAGCGCGCGCCCGTTTCGTCGAAGCGGATTTGCCGCAGAAAGAAAGCGCCGTTTCAGTGCGGCTTTAAAGAGCCGAGATAAACTTTTCCGAGACGGTTAAATTCGCGCAGGCTTTTTACCTGATGCTCGCCCTCGTAAGTCCAGTCAGCTTTTTCCCTGGCTTGCGGCTCCATCACGGCGACTCTGGTGACGCCGTTTTTGGAATCCATATCGTAAATTACGTTAACGTGTTTTTTGTAGGTGGAAGTTTCCGTGTAGCCGATATAAACCGGACCGTATTGCAGATGACCGCGCAGCGAGGACGACGTCAGATTCGACGCGGTCATAACTTTTTTCGTCATTCCCCAGCGCGAATCGTCGATGACGGTCTTGATGGTTTTTTCGCTGACCGAGCCGTCGTCGTAACAATCGTAACTGCTCAGAATATCTTCCTGCGTTTTGGAGATTGATTTTGCCGCAAACAGCCACCACTTCAGAGATGCCGCCCAGCACGCGTTCGGGTCCAACTGTCCTTCCGCCGGTAAATAAATATAATAACTGTCCATTGTAATTTCTCCCTGATAAAAGCTCGGCGCTCGTCTTTCGCCTTTCAGATATAAATGCGTTCAAAATTTGAAAAAACTATCACGGGCGCGAAAAATTTTTTGTTTTTTTCCGAGTGTGTTAAATTTGAATTCGATAAAGTCCGTAATTTACGCCATTTAAAATGACAGTTCCGAATACACAAGAAGTCACTCAATTGCTCCGGAAATGGAGTGCGGGCGACGCCGACGCGCTGGAAGAGCTGACGCCGGTCATTTACACGGAGCTGCATCGCATCGCCAAGCGTTATATGAGCCGCGAGCGCGAAAATCACACGCTGCAAACAACGGCGCTCGTTCACGAAGCGTATATGCGCCTGATTGACTGGAAAACGGCGAAATGGGAAAATCGCGCGCATTTTTTCGGCGTCTCGGCGCAATTGATGCGCCGGATTCTGGTCGATTTCGCGCGCAGCCGCCCGAAGGTCAAGGACGAAGTGGTGCGGCAC
>JALZHR010000006.1 GCA_030860665.1 Acidobacteriota bacterium | reverse complement strand
GGTTTAAATCTTCGACCTGCAAATCGTCGACCAGCACGATAAAGCCGTTTCGCTCAAAGGCTTCGACCGCCTTTTCGTATTGCGCGCGCCAGTCGATTTTTTTCTTTTCCTTAAATTTAAAACCGTTCAGAACCCGCTCGGCAAAAGCGGGCTGCAACAGCAGGCGAAATATTTCCGGCTGCGCTCGGTTGTAATTTTCCACTTCCTCGCGCACGCGCGCTTCTAACAATTCTCTGACCGTAATGCGATTGGTCGGAAAATTCAGCGTAAAAGAATAATCCGGCTCGGCTAAGCCGAACATCGACTCGTCTTTGATATTCAATGTTGCAAGCATCTCGAAAACCTCAACTTTATGTTGTCAAAAAACATCATTATTGTAACACTGTTTCATCTGTGAAACAAGAGAAATAAAAAATTTTGGCGGGATTATTTCTCGTCTTTCGGAACGAGCGAGATAAATCCGGTTTCGGTTTCGTGCCGCTCTTCGGCTTCGATGTCTCTGCCGCGCCGTTTTCGCCGGAGCCGGATTTTTTGATTTAACGGATTCAGAATCAGCGCAACCAGCGGAACGAGAACGGCTATTTCGATAGTTTTAAAAATTAACCCGTTGATGTATGGAATCGCGATGCCGAGATACGCCAGCCCGGCTTGCAGCAGAATAACCAATCCGAACGAGATAAATCCGCAAATTCCCAAAAAAGTAGCCGTTCTCATAAGCTAACAAAGCTCCTCGACATAATCTCCCAAAACCTTTAGAGCCATCGCCAAATCCGTCTGTTTTATCAAAAGGTGGTCGCGCGAAAAAGCCGAAAGGGCGACGATTGAAATTCCGGCGCGGGCTAAAATCGCGGAAACTTCCGCCAGAAAGCCGACGACCGTAAAATCCAGCTCGATGTCGAACGTCAGAAGCCGGAAATTGCCTTCCCGGCGCGCATCGCGTATGGCGTGGCGAATCGTTCCGAAATCCGTCTCGTCGAGCAGAAGCGTGACCTCGAACTTGTCCGAGAAAATCATAAACGGCGCGGTCATCCGCGGGCTAAGCTCCGGATTTTCCAGCAGTTTGCGCCACTCGTCGTGGCGCAGCGAAACGAGATAAAACGTTTCCGGCGCGACCTCGACGCGCGTTTTTCGTAAAAGCTCTCTGACGCCGCTTTCTGTCTTGTCTTCAATCATCGATTTCCGTATAGCTTAAATTATATTTCGTCGTATCGGGTTTATAATCTTCGCGCGAGAGCGAAAAATAAACCAAATCCGCTTTGTAAAAACGTCTCAATTCCTTTTCCCGTTGAAAACTTAAACTTTCACTTTCGGAAAAGTCCGCCGGACAAAGCGGAAGTTTAACATTTCCTGCCTGTATTTTTAATTCGGTTTATAAAATTTATGTAATTCTGGTAAATTTCCTTTAGCCAGTAACTTTTCGTTTGAAAAATACGCACGAATTTACCTTTGAGGAGAATGAATATGTCACGCTCGGTTATTAAAATTGCAATATGTCTTTTATTTATCGGCTGTGTAAACGCCTACGGCAAGAGCGAATACTGTTCGGCTGACAGGATTAACCAGAAAATCGCGGGTATCTGGCAAGGCGAAGACAGCTATTATTTTAAATTTCGGATTAACAAGGCGGGCAAATTGTGTATTTCGATTCTGGAAGATAGTTCCGACACTGTCCGTAATATCAGAGACATCGTCATTATCAACGGAAAGCTGAAACATCTTACATATTTTACGCCGCTGACCAGAGGATACGTCGTTTACGCGAATATAGAATTTAAGGGCGAAGAAATGAATTTCGACTGGTTCGGCAGCTATGAAAGCAAAAGCGGGAAAGCCAGCTATCATCGAAGAGAGGTTTCAATGTTCGCGAACATCGAAACCTCTCGAACGACAATCTCGGCATAAAGAAAGCTTCCCGTTTATCTATTAAATAGAATTTTAAATCTCGACAATCGTCGGAATTATGACCGGCTTTGTGCCCGTCTCTCTCTGAATAAACCGCTTCAGTAAAATGCGCAGATTTTCCTTGAATGACGAGCGGTCGCGCAAATCGTTTTTCGACATCGCCTTGATTGATTCGATAATCGACTGGCGCGCTTCTTCGACCATTCCGTTGGTGAAATCGACGCCCGCCACGCCCTGAAACGTGATTTGCGGCGATTCGACGACTTCCCTGCTTTCGCGGTCAATCGTCACGACCAGCGAAATCGCTCCGCCGTAAGCGAGCTTTTTGCGCTCGCGGATGGTCTCGTATTCGATTTCCCCCAAAGATTCCTCGTCGATGAATGTGCGCTCCAGTTGATGATTTTCCACGATGCGGGCGGCGTTTTCTTCCAGTTCCAGAACGTCGCCGTTTTCAATCAGAATCACGTTTTCGTCGGTGTATCCGTCGATGTGATTTTTGACGAATTCCTTGTGGCGGAAAAGCATACGGTATTCGCCGTGTATCGGCACGACGAATTTCGGGCGAGCCGTCTCGACCATAATGCGGATGTCTTCCTGCGAGGCGTGACCGGAAACGTGAACCATCCGGCGTTTTTCCTCGATGATGTTGCCGCCGCGCTTGTAGATGTGACCGATAAGCCGCGAAATCGCCCGGTCGTTGCCGGGAATAATGCGCGCCGAAAGCACAATCGTGTCGCCCTTTTCAATCTGCAAGCCCTTGTAGGTCGAAGTCGCCATCTGCCACAGAGCGGCGCGCGTTTCGCCCTGCGAGCCGGTGACGAGATAAACAATCTCGTTTTCGTCGAGCTGCCGCGCCTCGCCGATTGAAACCTGCGTGTTGTGCGGGATATCCAATAAGCCTAATTCTTCGGCGACCTCGACGTTGCGCTGCATCGAGCGCCCGATGACGCAAACCTTGCGGTCGTAAGCGTGCGCCAAATCAAAGACGACTTGCAGGCGATGTATCGAGGACGAAAACGTCGAAACAAGTAGTCTGCCGTGTGTTTGCTCGAAAATTTCCTCGAACGCCGGAACGACATCGCGCTCGGACGGAGTTCTGCCCGGCACGGTCGCGTTGGTCGAATCGGACAATAACGCCAGCACGCCTGCGTCGCCGTATTTTTTCAAAGTCTGCAAATCATACGGCGCGCCGATAATCGGCGTGTCGTCGATTTTATAATCGCCCGTGTGAATAATCGTTCCGACCGGCGTCGTAATCGCCAGCGAAAAACAATCGACCAGCGAATGCGAAGCGTGGATGAACTCGATTTTAAAGCTGCCGATTTCGACCACGTCGTTCGGCTTGACGCGGTGCAGCAGAACCTCGTCGAACATCTGGTGCTCGTCCAGCTTTCTCTCCGCCAAAGCGAACGTGAAACGCGAAGCGTAAACCGGCAAGTTAAACTTTTTCAGGAAATACGGCAGCGCGCCGATGTGGTCTTCGTGCCCGTGCGTCAGTATCAAAGCGGTCAAATCGCCGCGATATTCTTCCAGAAAATCGAAATTCGGAATCGAGATGTCCACGCCGTAAGGAGTCTCTTCGGGAAATCCCATTCCCGCGTCCACAACAATCATTTCATCGCCGCAGCGGATGCCCATACAGTTCATCCCGAATTCGCCGATGCCGCCGAGCGGTATTATTTCAACTTTTCCCACCTTTTTCTTTTGCTCACTCTCTGTTTAATTTCTTTTATTACAAAATTTTGGTTCAAGTTTATCACAAAGATATTTTTCCTGCTCGAATTTGGAAATTTCCGTCTGATTGGCGAAAACAGCAGCAGCGGCATCAGAGCGCGAAACCGCTGGGGGATTTTCGCCGCGCGCCCGTTCAAATAGTTTGCAAACATTTGCAGTAGTGATAATATATCCGCGAAATTTACCGGAGTCCGATTTATGATTATACAAACCAGCAAATCCTTTCCGCCTGTGTTGAAAAAACTAAGCTCGCCGCCCCAGCCGCCCGGCGAGATAATTCCCGGCTTTATAACCGGCGTTGACCAGATGCTCGAAAAGCGAGCGGAGCTTTATCAAAGCATCGCCCGGATGAGTTTAACCGGCAGCAATCCGCCGCCGTCTTTTCTGGTCGTCAAACCGGAGCAGGTGCCGGAGATTTTCGACACCAAAACGCTCAGCTCCATTAAAACTATCGCCAGCCAGATAGCGAAAGAAATTCACCCGGTTTTAAAATTCGGAATCGACGCAATGTGGCTTGGCTACAGCGTCAATAAACTTCGCAAAGACTGGAAAAAACCGGACTTCGACACCGGCACTTTTTTATTTGAAGCCGCCGGCGTCGGGTTGGGAGCGCTGAGCCTGGCTAACAGTATTAATTCCGAATACAAGCTCTCCGAATACAAAATTTCCGATGAGACCTCTTACGGACTCGATGTTTTCGTGAAAAGCGGAAAAGCGATTTATCAGAACAAGTCGCTGCCGATAAACGAGATTTTGCTGTCGAAGGACAAGAACAATAAAATTCCGATAGCATTATTAAAACTGGCTGGCATCGCGCTCGACCCGGAAATTCCGTCGGTCGCCGCCGTTCCGCTGACCTTGCCGAAAGAAAAATCCGAAAACTCGACCGAAGGAAAGGCGAAATCAAAATAACTCTATTTTTTGACTTGGTTTGCTCCATTTTGTTAATCTAAAAGAGACAATTTAAGGGGAGTAGATAGCCCGAAAAGAGCGGGTTTGTTGAAGTCGTCAGTACAATCGCTACAGTCGAAAGCGGTTCGGCTCAACGGAGAAAATATCGAGACCTTTTACGACGTTTTGAAAACTGTCGTGAAAGGTCTTTTCCTTTTGCGATGAAATAATATTATTTCAAGGAGAATTTTTTAATGAGTCTGTTTCCCTTCGCCGATTACTGGTGGTTTTACGGCGTTTTTTTACTATTCGTTTTATTGATGCTGGCGCTGGATTTGGGCGTCTTTAACCGCAAGGCGCACGTGGTTTCCTTCAAGGAAGCGACCATTTGGAGCATCGTCTGGGTGACGCTCGCGCTCGCCTTCAACTTCATTTTTTATCAATACGCCGCCTCGAAATTCGGCGCGGAAACGGGTCGTCAGGCGGGGCTCGAATTTCTGACCGGCTACATCATCGAATATTCGCTCTCGATTGATAACATTTTCGTCTTCGTGCTGGTTTTCAGCTATTTCGGGATTCCGCCGAAATACAAGCACCGCGTTTTGTTTTACGGCATTTTGGGCGCGCTCGTCTTCCGGGCTTTGTTTATCGCGCTCGGCTCGGCGCTGATGCAGTTTCACTGGGTCATCTATCTTTTCGGCGGCTTTCTGATTATCACCGGCATCAAGATGATGTTCTCGCACCAGGAGGAAATCGAGCCGGAAAAGAATTTTCTGATTCGCGTTTTCAAACGCTTTATGCCCGTCACGCACGAGATTGAAGGCAAGGATTTCTTTGTCCGCAAAGCGGGAATCCTGCACGCGACGCCGCTTTTCATCGCGCTTTTGTTTCTGGAAGCGACCGATATTATTTTCGCCGTCGACAGCGTTCCGGCGATTTTCGCCGTCACCAGCGAGCCTTTAATCGTCTTTACGTCGAATATTTTCGCGATTCTCGGACTGCGCTCGATGTATTTTATGCTGGCGGGCGCGATTACGAAATTTCACCTTTTGAAATACGGTCTGGCGGTCGTGCTGGTTTTCGTCGGCTTGAAAATGGTTTATCTGAACGACGCTTTAGGCGGCAAATTCCCGATTAGCTGGTCGCTCGCCTTTATTCTCGGCACGATTGGGCTTTCGATTGTGATTTCGCTGATTTTCCCGGCGAAAGAGGAAATCGTCCCCGACGAATTAACTAAAGCTCAATAGTATTTTCAAGAATGTAGGGGCAGGTCTTGCGCCTGCCCCTACAAATTTATAATAAATCTTCCTTCTTCAGATTGAGCCAATCGAGAGCCGCGCCGTGCAGCAGCATCGCTTTTGTTTCCTCGTCGAAATCGCACGATTCAATCAGTTTTCCGGCTTCCGGCTCGCCGAGCGGAAACGGGTAATCCGTTCCGAGCGCGACCTTTTCCGCGCCCGCCAGCTTCACCAGATATTCGAGCATCGCGCGGTCGTGGACGAGCGAGTCGAAATAAATTTTGCCGAGATAATCGCGCGGGTTGCATTTATTGTCGGCAGCGCACAAGTCCGGGCGGACGAGAAAGCCGTGCTCGATGCGCCCGACGGTCGCCGGAAACGAGCCGCCGCCGTGCGCGAAGCAGATTCTCAGGTTTTTGCATCGTTCCAGCGTGCCGGAAAAAATCAGCGAGCAAATCGCGCGCGAGGTTTCGGCGGGCATCCCGACCAGCCACGGCAGCCAGTATTTCTGCATATCATTTTCGCCCATCATATCCCACGGATGAACGAAAACCGCCATTCCGAGCCGCTCGCAGGCTTTGAAAAAATCGAAAAATCGCGGCTCGCCCAAATTTAATTGATTGACGTTCGTGCCGATTTGCACGCCGACCAAGCCGATTTCCCTGCATCTTTCCAGTTCTCCGGCGGCAAGCTCCGTGTCCTGCAAAGGCACGGTTCCGAGACCGACGAAACGCTTCGGAAATTTTCCGACGATTTCGGCAATGCCGTCGTTCAGAAATTTCGCGATTTCCAGACCGTCCGTAGCCTCCGCCCAATAGCTGAACATCACCGGAACGGTCGATAAAACCTGCACGCCGACGCCGACCTTTTCACATTCCTCGATTCTTCGTTCCGCGCTCCAGCAATTGTCCTCAATCTCGCGGAAAAACTTTCCGTCGTCCTTGAGCATCCGGGCGCAGCACGGCTTGTGATGCTCCAGCCGGATAAAACCGCCGTAACCGAACCGCTCTTTCCATTCGGGAATGTCTCTCGGCAGAATATGCGTGTGAATGTCGATTTTCAGCATTTAGTTTTCTTCTTCAAACGCGAAATCAGGAATTGTATTTTTGCCCGTTTCGTCCGTTATAAATTCGACCCTTCCGCGAATTCCGCCAGGCTCGCCCGTCCCCGAATTCGGCATTTCCGTTCATTTCTAGCTTACTACGGGCGGCGGCTGCATTACCGAGCCGCAGGATTTGCAGGTGCGCAAATCTTCGTTTTCGTAGAAGCGTTTGAAAACGCCCTGAAACTGCGTCGTGATGTCTTCGAGCTGGAAATATTCCTCGTATAATTTCTCGTTGCAGTTTTCGCAAAACCACATAAGCCCGTCTTTTTCGCCCTCGCGCCGCTTGCGCTCAATCACCATTCCGACCGTGTTCGCGCCGCGCACCGGGTTGTGCGGCACGCGCGGCGGCAGCAGAAAAATCTCGCCCTCGCGCACCGGAACGTCGACCGCCCGCCCGTCTTCCTGAATTTTCACCACGATATCGCCTTCGAGCTGGTAGAAAAATTCCTCGCCCTCGTCCCAGTGATAATCCTTGCGCGAATTCGGTCCGCCGACGACCATCACGATAAAATCCTCGGCGTCGTAGGCGCATTGATTGCCGACGGGCGGCTTCAGCAAGTGGCGATGCTCTTCAATCCATCGCTTGAAATTAAAAGGTCTCCGTATTGACATAATGATAATTTTAACCCCAATTTTCGCCGCGCGTTACCTGAGTTGCGCTGAATTTTGTTTTTTTTAATTGCCGACAACACTCTGAATAGTTTTTTTATGAATTGCCACTAGCTTTAGCTAGTGGACGGATTAAAGGTAAATAAGGGCTTTAGCCGAAATTTATTTATTAAAAATCCTTTCGGCTTTAGCCTAAATTTCCGCCAAAGCGGAAGGAAGATTGTTTTTTTAATTAAATTCGGCTAAAGCCGCTTATCTTTTTCATTTCCTTATCCACTAGCTAAAGCTAGTGGCAATTTATAAAGCCCGCAGCTATTGATGATAAGGTTATCGACCACTTATCAAATATCAACGGAACCGGCTTTTTCAGTTTTTCCCGGACGGCTTCTAATTATTCCAGCCGGTCAGCGGCAAAATTTCGGCGAATTCCCGTTGAATAGCCTCGGCATATTTCCGCGCGCCGTCGATATTCGGATGCCCGGTTCCGGCGATAAGACATTTTCTCAGGCTGAAGCCGTCGAGCCGGATGTGCTTGCAGTTGCAGACCTGCTCGCGCAGAGCGTAAAACGCGTCGTTCGATTTGTATCCGCCGGGCGCATCGCTCAGCACGACCTGCCACAGATAGGTTTCGGGCGCGGCGTATGCGTTTTTCGAGCCGAACGGCGCTTTGACGAAAATCGCCCGCCGCCGGTCGCCGCCCGCTGCCGAATCGAAGCGATGATTTTCGTTTAAATTATCGACCGCCTGCTGCAAATATTTGTTCGATTCTTCCAGCCAGACGCCGGACAGAGCGCTGAGCGTTTTAACCAGTCGGTCGACTCTCTCCCTGATGAAATCGGACGCGCAGGCGTCGAAGCGGCGGTTTTTAATGCCCAGAAATCTGAGAAATCTGTTGATAATTATCTCGTAACGGTCGATGCCCGAAACGCTTTTGATGAGGTTGCAGATGTGGTCGGTCGAGGTTTCGGTCGAAACCGCCGGGTAATAACCCGTGACGACGATTCGCGCCTGCGGAAACGAATTACAGATTTTTTCGAGCAGCTTCGGCATATCCTCGCCGAAAATCTCGGCGGTTTTTCGCCGCATCCATTCCTGGCTGCGCGAAGGATTCAGCAGGTTGGCGATTCCGATGTCGTTCGCGCCGCCGTTGACCAGCACCAAATCCACTTCCTGCGGGTTCCGATAGAATTTCAACGCGTTTTCGACCTGCTGCATAATCGTCGGCGTCGAGATATTCAGCTCGCCGTTAAAAGTCGTCAGGCGGTCTCTCGGGTATTTCTGGTCGTTGCGCCATTTGATGGTCGCGCCCGAGTGCGCTTCGATGCGCGCTTCGACCTCCCGATTAATTTTATTTTCCAGCCATCGCCTGGTCAGAAACCAGAATTTGTCTTTTTCGAGCAAGCCCTGTCCCCACATCACCGAATCGCCGAGGACGAGCATCTGCAAGGCGCGATTTTCCGAATCGAAGGGGAAAATACGTTTCGGGCTGCCGACCGCGACTCCGGCTAAAAATAACGCCGAGCTTCTGAGAAAATCGCGGCGGCTGAATTTCATAACGGGTGATTCTCCTCTTTATTTTTTAGACGTTTCGGAAAAGATGAATTTTATATTCCGCGCCGGTTCGATTCCAGTCCTGGGCACCGCTTTTATTAAGAAGCATTTGCTTTGCTTCCGCAAAGACCGGGAATAATAACCGTATAGGTTTGTATTTAAATAGTTTAACCGTAAAAACAAAGCTATTCAATCGTGGCGATGACCTTCAGCTCAATCGCAATCGGCGTCGGCAGACGGTTGATTTCGATTGTCGTGCGGCACGGCAGATTATCCTTAAAATATTCGGCGTAGACGCGATTATAAATTTGAAAATCGTCCTTCATATTCGTCAGAAAAACCGTCACGTCGACGATTTTTTCCCACGCCGAGCCGGATTCTTCCAGAATATAGCGCACGTTTTGAAAAACCGAGCGGCATTGCGCCTCGATGTCGTAAGAGGCGATTTCGCCGTTTTCGTCCAGCTCGACGCCGGGAATTTCCTTTGAGCCGCGCGCGCGCGGTCCGACTCCGGACAAAAACAGAAGATTTCCGACGCGCCGCGCGTGCGGATACAACCCGACAGGCTCGGGCGCTTTGGAAGAATTGATAATATTTTCGCTCATTGCTTTATTATCCGCAAAAAATATGAAATAGGCGAAAATGAAAGAGAATTACCGCGCGGGAATGCAATTCAAGCCTGATTTTATTGTCGCGGCTGGCTGCGGCTGTATTTACGTTACGCGTAAGCCGCTTTATATTTCGCGCCCGCCGGGAAGTCCGAAAAAAAACATCTGGCGGGCGCGAATCGGGTCGAATTCAGAACAGCGGAGCCAGGTCGGATGCGTTGGCACGAGACCTAGCCCGCATTCATTCGTATCCTGCTATACCGGCTGGTTAAAACCGTATCAGCACGGCACCCAGCTGCAAGCCCGCCAGGTCGGGCTGGCGATGTCCGGTCCGACCGAGCCGACGCCCCACAAATGGTCGTTGCCGGTCGAGCCGGTGGAATCGCCGACGTAATACGCGCCCGCCCAAATCGGGTCGCTCGGCTGAATCTCCTGCGCCGTCCGAAACCAGGACTGGATGATGGTCGAACCGGCTTTGGCATACTGTATCAACCGCTTGCCTTCCTCTTCGTTATCGTATGTGACCTGAGCATATCCCATCAGGATATGTAAGCCGTCGAAGGCATTGCGCCAGCGATCCAGCACGTTGCCGCCGCTGCCTACGACTTCGTCCTGAAGCGGACCGCAGGCGGCGACTACAATCCACTCGGCATTATTCGCGCCCCAAAGGTCAGGCGAGCCGGCAGTTTCGGTAAAATGCAGAAAATCATCGTCCGGCGCAGCTAATACCCAACCGTCGCTGTTGGCGTGACCGGTATAGAAAACAAAATCCACCGCATCTACCCATTGGTCGTCGTTTCTGCGCCAGTCCGATTCCCAAGCCGCGTGGTCGCCCCAATTAAAGCGAATGTTCCAGCCGAGAGCCGCCAGTTCATCGACAAATCCCTTCGCGTTATTCTGACTGCCGCCCAAGCCGCCCGACACTCCAATCCAGGACGTTCCGGCGGAGTAATAACCGAGCAGGGCGGTTAATTCCTTGAGCTTGGCTGCCGTCACTCCGGGATTAATGGTCAACTGTGTACCGACCGCCCCGGCGGCGAACAGCTCGTTGAACTTTAAGCCTTTGTCCCGCATCAATCGGCGGTTGACAGCGATGCCCGGCGGCAAAGACTTGCCGGGCTGGAGCTTAAAGTCGGCGGGCAGCGGGCGGATTATCGGTTCGGAATCCTTCGTTCTCCTCATTGGCGGCGAAGGCGGCTGCTGAGAAATTGGCTCGATTTCCACCGCAGGAACCAGAACTTTCCGCAGCGGAACAAGATTTCCCTGATAATCGGCGACGCCGCTGTAAACATATACCGGATAAAGCAGGTTTTGTTCGGAAAAAGCCGGAGCGGAGTAATAAGCCAGCTCGGAAGAAAATTTGGCGAGCGGCACGCCAGCCGTTTTGGTTCGATAAATCTCATCGGCTTTCGCCTGCTCAATGACTTCCTGCAAAACGGGCTTGCCGACAACCGGACGCCAGACCCCGCGAGCTGCCAGCAGCCGACCGGCTTCACCGTAGACGACGCTGAAGCGTCCGCCGCCGCCGACAATCGGCAGCGTCTTTTTTCTCAGCCCGTATTCGCTGACATCTACTTCGACTTCAGCCAGAACCGTCGTGTCCTCCTGCGTGACCTGCCGGGGCGCTCCCTGTTTGGCTGAATAGACTGTGACCGCGCCGGTGGTCTTTGGCGTCTTCAGCCGGAACGGCGCGGTAATTTCCGGCATCACGCCATAATTTTTGAGCAAATCGAGGCTGAGCCTTGAGGCTTCGGCTTTGGCGAGCAGCGCGGTCTTTTTTTCGGAAGCCGGGTCGAAACGCCACAGACGGCTTTCGTCCGCCGCCCAGACGCCGCCTCTGCCGACGTCTATTTCAACATTTCCGATTTTGCTGCGCAGTTCGACTTTGGTTCCGCGTTCGACGATTTGATGGTCTTCCCGGGGAAAGACGTGCTTGCCGAGGTCTCTGATTCGTTCTGCCGGTGCGATAGTGCTGGCTACTTTGAAAACTGGAAGTTTCATAGCTATTCTCCTTTTCCATAGGAATCTATTGTTTCTTATACGACCTGACGAAATAGCCTGCCCGGGTATCGAGCCGAATGAGTCTTACACATACTCACGCGGCAAAATACAGGAGCAGCCTATTGCGCCCTATATGAGCTTTGGCGCGATTACCTCCGCTTTACTATCTATTAGCGTGAACGATGGTGATAATTAATTTTGCCTATTACCGAAAAATAATTTATCTATCAGGCAGAATACGCAGAAAATCGGAGATTTTTGACCGGGCGTGCGAATTTGATGAAATCGGAATATCGCGCGGTCGGCAGCCTGAGCGCGCGTTCGTTTAATGTCTGTAAAAAACTCGTCTGACGTTTAAAGCAAAGCTCTTTGTTTAACTTCGGATTATTCGGTTTTCCGCTCGCCGTGGTAAACGGCGTGGGCGCATTCGATGAATAAATCCAGATAATAATCGCGCGCTTCTTCGGGCGCGGGATTTTTGTTTTCCTTTTCGGCGATGAATTTCATCAATTCAAGCGCCACTTCCTCACCGGTTTCGATTCTGACAGGCTGTGTTTCCTGGCTCATAAGTTTTATTTTTCCTTTATTTATGGAGTTTGAATTTATTTGCTTTGACGTAATAATTCGGCAGAATTTCGCCGAAAGGAAGTTTTTCGTTTTCTGCGGCGGGCAGCAATTTCCAGACGGGCATTACAATTAATTCGTCTTCGGCTATAGACGGAACCGATTCAAAAGTGTCTTTCACATTCTTGTTTTTCATAACACCCGACGATTCTTTAAGCGGCTCGTCTCTGTCTTTACGGCGGACGGCTTTAAATTTCCACATTTTAGAATTTTCGACCAGCTGAACGGGAAATCCTCCGGCAGGCTTGCTTTGCAGCGGAAAATATTCGACATCCAACCGTAAATATTTTGCCTGCTTTTTATCATCGACCCGAACAATCAAAGAAGCTATGCAGGGATGATAGATACAGAGCGCAAAACTACGCTGAGCAACAACTTTCGCTTTAATAATTTCTGTTTTCCCGAATTCCTGCGCGTTTACCGCGACGTTCATCGCTGCCGCAAACAGGAATGACAGAATCAGCGCGCCAAATCTTTGCATAAATTCCGAGCTTTAAAGGATAAATCGGACTCGTTGCATTTATTATTCAGTAAGCTATTTTGATGCAGACGTTTTTTTCCTCGGTAAAAAAGCGCAGAGCCTCGAAGCCGCCTTCGCGCCCGACGCCGGAATTTTTCATTCCGCCGAACGGCGTGCGCAAGTCTCTCAAAAGCCACGAATTAACCCAGATGATGCCCGATTCCAGACGCTCGGCGACGCGATGAGCGCGGCTTAGATTCTCAGTCCAGACGGTCGCGGACAAGCCGTATTCAACGCTGTTGGCGTATTTCAAGACTTCTTCTTCCTCGTCGAAAGGCGTAATCGTCACGACCGGACCGAAAATTTCTTCCTGGTTCGTGCGGCAGTCGTGCGAAAGATTTTCGATAACGGTCGGCTCGACGAAATAGCCGCCCGCGCATCTGCCGTCGATTTTCAACTGCCGCCCGCCGTGCAGAACGTTTCCGCCTTCTTCGCGCGCCAAATCGACGTAGGAAAGAATTTTTTCCAGATGCGGCTGCGAGACGACCGCGCCAACGTCCGTTTCGTTTTCGAGCGGGTCGCCGATTTTCAGCGCCGAAACTTTTTCGATAAAATCGCCGCAGAAATTTTCGTAGAGCGGTTTTTCCACAAAAATCCGCGAGCCGCAGAGGCAGATTTGTCCCTGATTCGAGAACGAGGAAAGCACCGTCGTTTTCAGCATTTCCTCGTAATTGCAGTCGGCGAAAATGACGTTCGGATTTTTGCCGCCGAGTTCGAGCGAGAGTTTTTTGAACATCGGCGCGGCGGTGCGCGCAATCCATTCGCCGGTTTTCGTGCCGCCGGTAAAGGAAATCGCTTTCACGTCTTTATGCGATACAATCGCCGCCCCGGCTTTTGCGCCGAGACCGTGAACGATGTTTAGAACGCCGCCGGGCAAACCGGCTTCGATGCAGATTTTCGACAACAGATAAGCCGTCATCGGCGTAATTTCCGAAGGCTTGGCGACGACCGTGCAGCCGGTGGCGAGGGCGGGCGCGATTTTCCAGCTAAACAGATAAAGCGGCAGATTCCACGGCGAGATGCAGCCGACGACGCCGAGCGGCTGGCGCAGCGTGTAATTTATCGCCTGCCCGACGGTTTCGTGCGCCTCGGTCGCCGTGTGCATCGCGGCGGTGGCGTAGAATTTGAAATTGGAAACGGCGCGCGGAATATCGACGCGTTTCGCCAGCGAAAGCGGCTTTCCGTTGTCGATGCTTTCGGCTTCGGCTAATGCGTCCGAATCTCTCTCGATTAAAGACACGATTTTCATCAAAATATCGTGCCGCCGCTCGGCGCTCATTTTTGACCAGGCGGGAAAAGCCTTTTTCGCCGCTTCGACCGCTGCGGCGACGTCCGTTTCGTCCGAATCGGGAATCAGCGAATAAACTTCGCCGGTCGCCGGGTTGAAATTGTCGAGATACTGACCCGAAACGGGCGCGGCAAGCTCGCCGCCGATGTAGTTTTCTATTTTGAGCATTCTGACAAAGGATTATACTGCATTTCGGTCGCTTATTTAATTTGGACAATAATCGGAGAAAGAAAATTAAAATTCTGAATTGTAAATTTTAAATTAATCTGCGGCGGAATAATTCCGAAAACAATTTAGAGTTTAGAATTTAGAATTTATAATTCGGCTTTTATTTTGTTTCTCTTAATTTCGCGCGGCTTATTTAATCTTTCCGTATCTGCGCAGAATCGCCAGCGTTTTTTCAATCGGCAGGGCTTCGACCGTGCGTTTTTCGCGCCCCGTGACGCTTGTAGCGCGAAAAAGCGAATTGTAAATCGCTTCTTCGGTCGCTTCGATGACAGCCAGGAAAAGCGGCGACATCGCGTCATTCGGCAATAATTTGACGGTTCGCGGGTTGGAATCGACGGGTTTCACGCGAACTTCAGCGGCGGTCGAAAAGGCGATTGCGTAATCGCCGCTTCCGTTCGTTCCGGCTGCGCCGGTTCTAGCCAAGCCCATCATCGCGCGGGCAGCCATTCGCTTTAACTGGCGCGCATCGACGGGCGCGTCCGTCGCAATCACGATGATAATCGAGCCGTCAGCCAAATCGTTTATATCGTTTTTTGTTTGCGGTAAAGCCTGAGAATTGTTCTTCTGAGCGGCTTCAACTGCGTCTTTTAAATAATATTTTCCCAGCTCGACGCCGACCGGCGCGCCGTCAATCGTCAAAACTCCGCCGAAATTCGTCTGGACGAGAACGCCGACCGTGAAGCCGCCGAGCGATGCCGGAAGCTTTCTGGAAGAAGTACCGATTCCGCCCTTGAAACCGAAGGCGATGGTTCCGGTTCCCGCGCCGGTCGAGCCTTCTTCGACTTTTCCCGTGCTCGCATTTTTGATTGCGGCGAAAACGTCTTCGCGGCTGACGTGTCGCCCGCGAATATCGTTTAAAAAACCGTCGTTCGTCTCCGCAACCAGCGGGTTAATCGACTGAATTGATTCGTTGCCCGGCAAACCGAGCATATAATCCAGCAGAAAATCGCCGACGCGCGGAACGCTCAGAGTGGAAGTCAGCAGAATCGGAGTTTCGATTTCGCCAAGCTCGTTAACCTGCGTCGAGCCCATCAATTTGCCGAAACCGTTGCCGACGAAAACCGCGCCCGGAACTTTTTCCTGAAAGAGATTGCCGCCGTGCGGCAGGATAGCCGTCACGCCGGTTCTGACGTTTTCGCCGCGGATAATTGTTGTGTGCCCTACGCTTACACCGGCGACGTCGGTTATCGCGTTGAGATTTCCGGTCGGCAAAACGCCGATTTTCAATCCCGTTTCGCGGGCGCGCGGTCTGGTTTCTTTCGGCATCATAGTCCGGGCGGAAAAAGCCGCCGTCAAAATAACGAAAATCAGCGCGAGCGCGCAGAATTTGCGACTCGTTTCAATCAAAAAATTCGCAGCCGTTTTTCCGGTTTGAAATTTTTCGTGATAAACCATAATCTCGCGATAAGGAAATCCTGCCCGGCTCTAAAAAAAAACAGCTTTACGAAATTCTGCAAAGCTGTTTTTTCAAAAGTAATTTACGCTTTTTCTCCTAGCTTCTTCGCTTAACAATCACGAGCGTGATGTCGTCGCCCGCCGGAGCGGTCTGGGTGAAAGCCGAGAGCGACGATTCGACTTTGTCACGCAAGCCCGCCGCCGAGGCGTGCAGATTTTTCCGCACGACTTCTTCCAGCCGCTCGACGCCGAATTCTTCGCCTCTCGGGTTATTCGCTTCGGAAACTCCGTCCGAATAAATCACCAGCACCTCGCCTTTTTCGAGCCGCGTCCGCCCGACTTCATACTGCGCCATCGGCATAATTCCGAGCGGGAAACCGCCCGACTCGAGCTGCTTGATGCGCCCGTCGGCGTGAGCGATAAGCGGCGGATTATGCCCGGCGTTGATGAAATTCATCGTGCCCGATTCGGCGTCCAGCTCGGCGAGAAAAAGCGTCACGAAACGATTCGTCGGCGTGTTGTGCGCCAGGTATTGATTGACGGCGTTAATAGTTTCGAGCAAGGAAGAATTGGCGGCGACCTGCGCGTGCATCGCCGCGTGCAGGCTCGACATTAAAAGCGCGGCTGCCGTTCCCTTGCCGGAAACGTCGCCGAGCGCGATTAAAAGCTTGCCGTCGCAGCGCGGAATAAAATCGTAGTAATCGCCGCCGACTTCATAACAGGAAAACGAGATTCCCTGCAATTCGTAGCCCTCGATTTGCGGCGGCTGCGACGGCTGCAGGCGCTGCTGAATCTCGCTCGCCAGTTTCAGCTCGGCTTCCAGCCGCTGGCGCTCAAAGCGTTCTTCGGTCAGCCGCGCGTTTTCCACGCGAATCGAAGCGACCGAAGCCAGCGTCGTCAGAATATTCAGATGTTCTTCGGTAAAAGTCGCTTCATAAGTCGGTGAATCAGCGTAAATCAAGCCGAAAACTTCCGTCCCGACGCTTAAGGGAACGGCTAAAACCGAGCGGATGCCGAGCAGCGCCATCGTCTGGCTGGCGAAGCGCGGGTCGTGCTGCGCGTCGGAAGTCAAAACGGATTTGCCGTTTTTCAAGACTTCATCCATCACGGTGCGGCTGATGCGGACTTCTTCCAGACCTTCGTCGCTGCCGCGCATTTTGGCGACCGCGATTTTCATCTTGTCGGAAGAATTATCGTCCTCGCGCAGCATTATGACGCAGCGTTCAGCCGGAACGGCTTCAAAAACGAGCGAGGCGAGAATCTGCAAGGTTTCCTCGAAACTGGTCGAGCCGAGCAGCGCGATGCCGACTTTGCTGATAAGGGTCAACAGACCGTTGCGCGACGAAGACGATGCGGGCTGCGATTCCAGAATCTCGGCGGTCGCGCTTTTCAAGGGCGAAAGCGCAATCGTCATCGCCGGATTCAGCGCCTGCGTATTGTCTGAAATCAGCGTCGCGCTTTTTTCCGGCGACGAGCGCCCGTCCTGAAAAACGATGACCGTTTCGCCGATTTGAATTTCGCCGCCGGAAAGAATCGGGACGGGCATCGACACCAGCGAGCCGTTATAGCGTGTGCCGTTTGCCGAGCCTAAATCGTGAAGCCAGTAGCTGTCGCCTTCCTGCCGGATTTCCGCGTGCAGGCGCGAGGCGAACGGGTCGGGAATACAGATGTCGCTGCGCGCCGAGCGTCCGATGGTCGTCCGCAGCCGCGCCAGACGGAATTTATCTTCCGGTCGGTCGGAATATTTTATGATGAGTTCGGGCATAAACTTAATTACGAATTACGAATTACGAATTACGAAT